>CAZXGI010000003.1:58217-80744 GCA_964639965.1 uncultured Rhodospirillaceae bacterium | reverse complement strand
ATCTTCCAAAACCATTTGATTTAAACGAACTTTTGAATGTTGTCGAAAGAGCACTGCAAACAAAAAGGGATGTTAATCGAATAAAAACAACTGAAGATCCACCTGAGGATCAGCTCCCGTTAATAGGGCGGTCGGGGGCAATGCAAGAGGTCTATCGTTCGTTGGCCCGTCTTATGGATACGGATTTAACGGTTTTAATTACAGGGGATTCTGGAACTGGAAAAGAACTTGCAGCAAGAGTTTTACATGATTTTGGCACACGAAAAAATTTTTCTTTTGTAGCTATAAACATGGCGGCAATCCCACGTGAATTAATTGAAAGTGAACTTTTTGGCCACGAAAAAGGCTCATTTACAGGAGCAGTTTCGAATTCGACGGGTCGGTTTAAACAAGCTGAAGGGGGTACTTTGTTTTTAGATGAAATCGGAAATATGCCACCAGAAGCTCAAACTCGATTATTGCGTGTCTTGCAAGAAGGTGAATATACTACGGTGGGAGGAAGGATACCGATTCGGACCAATGTAAGAATTGTTGCTGCTACTCATCGTGATTTGACACAACTCATCCGCCAGGGTTTGTTCAGAGAAGATCTTTATTATCGACTAAACGTAGTTCCAATTCGCCTACCTTCACTGCGAGAGCGAAGGGAGGATATACCAGAATTAGTAAAACATTTTTTGGCAAAATCAACAGAAGAGGGGTTACCATGGAAAATTATAGATAAACAAGCCCTAGAGGAACTTCAGGCTTATAATTGGCCAGGTAATGTTCGTGAGTTGGAAAACTTAGTTCGTCGTTTAGCAGCTTTATACTCTCAGGATACAATTGGGGTTGAAGTTATTCGGGCAGAATTATCCGAGATAATTACTCCTATAGGTGAGGAGGCTATAAGTAATGGAATAAGTGAAGCTATTGAGATGCATGTCCAAGATTATTTTAGTGTCCATAATGACACATTTCCTTCGGAAGGACTTTATGACCAAATTTTAAAAGAGGTTGAGCGCCCTCTTATCATAAATACATTGCACTACACTCGCGGAAATCAGTTAAAATCTGCAAAAATATTAGGATTGAATCGCAACACCTTACGAAAAAAAATTCATGAATTAAATATCCCTGTAACCCGGGTTCCTAAGTAATTAACTGTGTTAATACATTTTGCAAATTTACGCTTTATGACTCTGGTATAAGAATAAATGTTGAATGATCAAATTAAATCTAGATTTAAAATAATACCTCGAATGTTTCATCGGCTACGCTTGACTCAAATACTTATTGGGTTGATTGCGACAGCATTGGTTTTATCAAGCCTGGCAACTATCGTTGTATTATCTGAATTTTCTCCGCTTAACTCGAATCTGACCAGTGTAATAGCTTGGCTAAATTTAGATTTATTTTTAGCTGTTTTGTTAGGTGCTGCTCTCGTTAGAAAGATGATTCATGCTTGGTTTAAAAATAAGTTTAGCCCAGCTGGTTCGCGGTTACATATAAAGATGGTTATTTCATTTGGCCTTGTAGCAATAATTCCAGCTTTGCTGGTTGTACTGTTTCTCGGATTATTTCTGAATTTTGGAATAGAATCTTGGTTCAATGAGCGGGTGCGAACGGCAGTAAAGGCTTCAACGGTTGTCGCGCAATTGTATCTAATGGAGCATCAAAAGAATATCAGAGGGATAGCGTTGTCGATGGCAAATGACATTAATAGAGCGGCTCCAAAAATGCGACAAAATCCTAGATTACTTGAAAAATTTATAATAACACTTTCGGAGATTAGAAATCTTTCTGAAGCTGTTGTAGTAAACAGTAGTGGAAAAACTTTAGCCCGGTCCCAGTTAAGCTATTCATTGGGTTTCAATTTTTCAAATGATGATTTATTAAAAGATGTTCTTAAAACCAGACCAGGTGAAGTTATAATTATTGAGAACCAAGTTGGTAACACTGTTCGAGCTGGTGTTAAACTTGAAGCATTTGTCGATGCGTATTTATTAGTGGGTAAATTTGTGGATGCGAATGTACTCCGGCACATAGCGGAAACCACTGGCGCAGCTGATGAGTATAAGTTGCTAGAAGAAAATAGGATGAATCTCCAAATAAAGTTCCTGTTTGTTTTTATTCTAGTTGCAATTTTGCTCTTATTATCAGCAATTTGGATTGGGTGGTCTATAGCCTCAACAATCTCGACGCCAATAGGAAAATTGATTGATGCGGCCGAAAAAGTAGGAAAAGGCGATTTGTCGACCCGAGTCGATTTTGATAAAAGAAAAGATAAAGATGAGGTTGGTAAACTTAGCCAATCTTTTAATTTGATGACTGAACAGTTGAGTGATCAGCAATTTGGACTGATTGAAGCAAATCGTCAGTTAGATGAAAGAAGACGATTTACAGAAACGGTGTTATCAGGAGTTTCAGCAGGAGTAATAGGTCTTGATGATAGAGGTTATATTCATCTTTCAAATAAGTCTTCGTTTGATTTATTATCTATTAATTTGGAGGAGCATGTTAAGAAACCTTTGAGAGAGTGTGTGCCGGAAATGGCTATTTTGCTTGAAGAAGTTATGGCTAATCCCGATCAAATAGTTGAAGGTGAAATTAAGCTGAGTCGCAATGGCTGGCAGAAAACTCTCATTGTTTCTATAGCGGCCGAAAAATTAAGACAAGAAATTATTGGCTTTGTAGTTACTTTTGACGACGTTTCCGAATTGCTTTCGGCTCAAAGGAAAGCCGCTTGGGCCGATGTTGCCCGACGGATAGCCCATGAAATTAAAAACCCCTTAACTCCAATTCAGCTCTCTGCTGAACGTTTAAAACGCAAGTATAAGGGAGATATCAAATCTGATCAGAAAACATTCTTAATGTGCACTGACACAATTATAAGACAAGTTAAGGATATTGGACGCATGATTGACGAGTTCTCATCTTTTGCGCGAATGCCCAATCCTGATTTCAAAGATGTAAATTTAAAAGAACTGTGCGAGCAAAGTATTTTTTTAGAAAGAAATAGGTTTCCGAATATAAATTATATAATGGAAACTAAAGAAACTGAAGTTATTCTTGCGTGTGATAGGCAACAAATTAGCCAATCGCTAACAAACATTCTGAAAAATGCAGCCGAATCAATTATATTTGATTCTAATGTGACCCCCGATTTTGCAGGAAAAATCAAATTAGAGCTCGTAAGAAAATCAAATCAAATATGTATTTATATTTCAGACAATGGTGTTGGGTTTTCAGAACATTTGATAGATCGAATTTCGGAACCTTATATAACTACCCGGGAAAAAGGTACTGGATTGGGGCTGGCAATTGCCACTAAAATAATGGAAGATCATAACGGAGAGATCTTGTTGCGTAACAACAAGAATGGTGGAGCTGAAGTAACTCTTGTATTTAACAAGTTAATTTAGTGTTGGGAACTAACTATAATTTAACTAAATATTTTAAGTGGACCTATTAGAAAGTTGTATTTAATTTGACAATGCACGATATTTTAATTGTAGATGATCAGAATGATATTCGTCTTTTAGCAGCCGGTATTTTGCAAGATGAAGGGCATCAGACACGGGAAGCAATTGATTGCCAAACTGCATTAGAATCAATCGAGTCTCGGCGTCCAAGCATAGTGCTTTTGGATATTTGGTTAAATGATCCTTTAGAGGGCATTGAGATTTTAAAAATTATTTGTGCTGAACATCCAAATTTACCAGTAGTTATGATGAGTGGTCATGGGGATATAGAGACCGCGGTTTCTTCGATTAATATAGGGGCTTTTGATTTTATTGAAAAACCTTTTACGGCAGATCGCTTGATTTTAGTTATAAACCGAGCAATCGAGAACTCCAATTTGAAACGTGAAAATGAGGATCTTAAAAAACAGATTGGTGGAGATGTTAATCTTATTGGAACTTCCAATGTAATTACTCAATTGCGCCAGTCCATTGAACGGGTTGCTAGTGCTAATAGTCGTGTTTTAATTACCGGCCCCGCTGGATCAGGGAAAGGTGTTGTCTCACGCCTACTTCATAAGAACTCAGCTCGAGCAGAAGGACCATTTATTTCAATTAATTGTGCTGCTTTAAATCCAATTAATTTCGAAACTGGCTTATTTGGTCTGGAAAGCATAGTTGAAGGTAATATCCGTAAAGAGGTGGGTACGTTTGAACAAGCTCATAATGGGACATTGTTTCTGGACGAGGTGGCAGACATGCCTTTAGAAACTCAAGGTAAAATTGTTAGGGTTCTCCAGGAACAATCATTTCAACGTGTTGGTGGTGCTAACTTTATAAATGTTGACGTGAGGGTTATTGCCGCGTCATCTAAAGATTTATCAGAAGAGATGCACCAGGGACGATTTCGTGAGGATCTTTTTTATCGATTAAGTGTTGTACCAATAAAAGTTCCTCCGTTATGTGATTATCTTGAGGATATACCTGACCTAGTCGATTATTTTGTGGGTCAAATGTCGATGATCAATGGACGAACTTATCGAGTTTTTTCTAAGGAATCTCTTGCTAAGTTACAGGTTTATGCTTGGCCAGGAAATGTTCGCGAGTTACGCAATGTTATTGAACGTATTTTGATCATGGCTCCTGGAGAAAAGAAAGTTCCAATATCGCCAGACATGATTCCTGCAGAGTTAGGTATTCTCGAAACAAATTCAGTATTAGGTTTTGAAAGTTCTGATTTTGTTGGACTGAAACTAAGGGAGGCTAGGGAGATTTTTGAGCGCAAATATTTGGAAGCTCAAGTTAGTCGTTTTGGTGGCAATATATCCAAAACTGCTATTTTTGTTGGAATGGAAAGATCCGCTCTACATCGAAAACTTAAATCTTTAGGGTTTCAATCTGATGAACGTTCTAGAACGGCTAGTAACTGAGAATGACATTTAATAATATACTCAATAAGTATATTATCTGCATAGATAATTGGATCGTGGACGAGTCATGAAAGTAATTATTTGTGGTGCAGGGCAGGTTGGTTACAACATTGCGCGCTATCTCGCCCTTGAAGAAAATGATGTTACTGTTATTGATCAATCCGCCGAACTAGCTCGCAAAATTAGTAGTACACTAGATGTGAAAGCTGTTACTGGTTTTGCATCTCATCCTGATGTTTTGGCTAGGGCAGGAGCTGAAGATACAGATATGTTGATTGCCGTAACGCAGGCAGATGAGGTTAATATAGTAGCGTGTCAAGTTGCACACTCGCTTTTCGATATTACAACAAAAATTGCGCGTATTCGGCAACAAGGTTATTTGGAAGATAAATGGGCTAATTTGTATTCTCGAGATCATGTGCCCATTGATTTTATAATTTCGCCGGAACTAGAAATTGCCAATGATATAGCGCGGAGGCTACAGGCTCCCGGAGCGTTTGACACGATTTCATTAGCTAATGGAAAAGTTAAATTAACGGGAGTGCGGTGTGAAGATGATTGTCCGGTTGTAAATACGCCACTCAGACAACTTACACAACTTTTTCCTGATTTGAATATAATAGTGGTTGGGATAGTCAGAGATAATATACCAATTATTCCCACAGCAGATGATTATATGATTCCCGGAGATGAAGTTTATTTGATAGTAGATAGTCAACATGTCAGTCGAACTATGGCTGCATTTGGACATGAGGAATCTGAAGCAAATCGCGTTGTAATATTTGGTGGAGGAAATATAGGAGAATCTTTAGCAAGCCAAATTGAAAGAAACTATCCATCGGTAAATTTAAAGGTCATTGAAGATAATAAAATTAGAGCAGAGCATGTAGCACGTACGCTAAAACGATCAGTAGTTTTGCAAGGTTCAATTTTAGATATGGAAATATTAGAAGAAGCAAATATTAAAGCAACAGAGACTGTCGTTGCCGTTACCAATGACGATGAGACTAATATCATGGCGTCGCTATTAGCTAAACGCATGGGGGGAGGACGGGCCATTACTTTAATCAACAGAGAAACCTATGTACCTTTAACCCCGTCGCTAGGGATAGATGTTGTGGTTAGCCCACAAAGCATAACTGTTTCAAGTATTCTCCAACATGTGCGTCGAGGTCGGATTCACTCAGCCCATACTATTCGCGATGGATTCGGGGAAATTATTGAAGCTGAAGCAGTCGAAACCACAAGCTTAGTTGGAGTTCCGTTAAGGGAAACTGAATTACCAGATAATGTTCTAGTAGGAGCCATTGTTAGAGGTGATGATGTGATTGTCCCAAGGGGTGAGACCATTATTCAAGCTAATGATCGTGTTATTCTTTTCGCTGCAGCAGATGCAGTACGTGAAGTTGAGAAAATTTTTTCTGTCGGCCTTGAATATTTTTAGAGATGAAGACAATTAAATAATGCCCAGAATAGCGTATGTAAACGGGAGATACATACCCCATATGTTTGCAAAGGTACATATTGAAGACCGTGGTTTTCAATTTGCGGATGGTGTTTATGAAGTAATATCCATTTATGATAAAAATTTTATCGATATTGAACTCCATTTGGATCGACTCAATCGATCGTTAGGTGAGCTTGGTATTTGTTGGCCGACTACCCGACGTGTTTTAAAGGTTATTTTAGAAGAAGTTGTCCGACGGAATCGAGTAAAAAATGGTAGCATTTATTTGCAAATAACCAGGGGGACACATGATCGCGATTTTTCTTATCCTGAAGATTTAACCCCGAGTTTAATCGTATATGCTCGAAATGCGAAGAGGGATACGATTGAAAGTGTTAGTATAGGGCATGCAGTAGTATCCAAACCTGATATTAGGTGGAAACGATGTGATATTAAAACAGTCTCTTTACTACCTGCAGTAATGGCCAAGCAAGCTGCAGTTCAGGAGGGTGCTGTAGAGGCGTGGTTGGTTAATGAAAAAGGCATGATAACCGAAGGTACTTCCTCTAATGCTTGGATTGTTACACTTGCAGACGAATTAATTACAAGTCCTATCGATAATACAATACTCTCTGGGATTACGAGGAAAACTGTTTTGAGACTTGCCGAAAGAATTGGAATGACATTGATTGAGCGGCCTTTTTCGCTTCTTGAAGCTAAGCAAGCGAAAGAAGCTTTCTGCACAAGTTCAACTGCTTTGGTTAAACCGATAGTTAAGATTGATCAAGAAATTGTTGGAGATGGTACCGTAGGCGTTCTAACTAAATTATTAATTGAAAATTATCTACATTATATGAAAAACCCAATATGAGTTATAACGAAAATAAACCAGAGGCTATTATTTTTGATTGGGATGATACGTTAGCAGATAATTGGAAGTCCATACATCGAGCTTTAAATTCTTCGCTTGAGGCTATGAACCTACCTACTTGGTCATTGAAAAAAACAAGATCTAATGTCAGACGGTCATTACGTGAGAGTTTTCCAAAAATTTTTGGAGATAAATGGGAGGATGCGGCTGACATATTCTATACGCAAATACGTGCATCTCATTTAGAAACATTAAAACCTCTTTATTTTGCAGAAGAGTTACTCGAGCAACTTATGGAGGCAAAAATAACTCTCGGTATTGTTAGCAATAAAACCGGTGATTTATTACGGGCAGAATGTGAGTTTCTTGGTTGGAATAGTTATTTTACAAACATCATTGGTGCAGGTGATTCTCAGAAAGATAAACCGGCCGCCGACCCAATTTTTCTCTGTCTTGATGGCTCTAGCATCATCCCAAGTTTAGACACTTGGTATGTCGGGGATGCCCCAACTGATATAGAGTGTGCCAAAAAGGCTGGAGTCACAAGCGTCTTGATTAGAAATTCTCACATTACTGCGGATTATGCATGTTTTCCTCCAGATTTTCATTTTAAGGATTTATGTGAAATGGCAGAATTTTTAATATAGTTAAAACAAATACTTTTAATGTTATAGAAGCAGTGTAATATAATATTTGGAAGGTCGGTAAAACGAATCTCTAAAATGAAAATAGGGCAGTCGCAAAAAGGGGGGTTTACCCATGGCTGAAAAATCACAAAACGTTCAAGACGTATTTTTAAACGCTGTTCGAAAAAGCAAAAATCCTTGTACAGTGTTTCTAGTTAATGGTGTTAAACTTCAAGGAATTATCTCTTGGTTTGATAACTTCTCAATTTTGTTACGTCGGGATGGGCATACGCAACTTGTTTATAAACATGCAATCTCGACTGTAATGCCTTCGGGCCCAGTTCAACTCTTTGAGCCTGAGGCAGAAGATGTAGACGAAGATGTCCCTGATTCAGCAGCCGAATCAGCATAGTCGATTTTGATTTGAATTGGTGTTCTGATAATGAGTTGCAGTCAACAAACGGTCGCTGCCTAGTTATTCAACCTTGCATTAAAACGCTAAGTGTTAGTGCCATGAGCGTTTCTAAACCATTGCGTGATCCTGCAGGGCGATTAGAAGAGTGCATACGTTTCGCACAAGGTGTCGAATTAGTTGTCGCCCACAGTGAAATTGTTGTCGTGAATCGGCCTAAACCGTCCAGTTTATTTGGTAGAGGCGCAGTCGAGCGCATAGGTGGAGTTATTACGCGTCAAGAAATCAAGGTCGTAATTGTTGATGGGGCCTTGACGCCTGTTCAGCAGCGTAATTTGGAACAAGCATGGAAAGCGAAAGTTATTGATCGAACAGGAATCATCCTTGAGATTTTTGGAGCCCGGGCTCGCACTAAAGAGGGAGGGCTGCAGGTGGAACTTGCATCACTAAGTTATCAGCGTAGTCGCTTGGTAAGATCGTGGACTCATCTTGAGCGGCAACGTGGCGGTTTTGGTTTTATGGGAGGTCCAGGAGAACGACAAATTGAATCCGATCGTCGAATGATTGACGAGCGTATTACGAGTCTTAATAAGCAGGTCAAGGACGTTAGGCGTACACGGCAACTGCACCGGGATGCTCGCCAGCGAGAATCGTACCCCGTTGTAGCTCTGGTCGGTTATACCAATGCTGGAAAATCGACTTTATTTAATGCTCTTAGTAATGCAGATGTACTTTCAAAAGATCAATTATTTGCGACACTTGACCCAACAATGAGGAGTATAAAATTGCCCTCAGGAACCGATACTATACTGTCTGACACGGTTGGATTTGTTTCTGAACTTCCTCATGAACTTGTAGAGGCTTTTAGAGCAACTTTGGAAGAAGTTGTGGAGGCTGATCTTTTGCTGCATGTACGTGATATATCCCATGCAGAAACTATTGCCCAGAAGAGAGATGTAGAGATGGTTCTTAAAGATTTAGGGGTAATGGAGGATAGCGAAATTCCTGATGTTAAACCCGTTCCAATTATTGAGATACTTAATAAATCCGATTTGTTGACACATGAAGAGCGAAAAAGTCAAATTACGATGTTAGAAAGACACGCCAACGAAATGGTTTTGGTATCGGCTACCTCACGAAAAGGCTTTGATGAGCTTCTCAATACCATTGATACACATCTAACGGTTCGGCGCAAGGAAGTCAGAATCAAAGTCAATTGGGACGAGGGCTCCTTACTTTCCTGGCTTTATGATCGTGGTGAGGTTATCGCCCGGAATGATACAAAAGATTGGATTGAATTGAAAATCAAATTAGAACCAGAAGACTTTGCACGTTTTGAGCAAAAAAAAAGGGGCTTAACGAAAAAAAATCACAAATTCAGCTCTGAATGATCATTGTAGTTTAAAAAAGTAATTTTATGACTTTGAAATTCGACTCTCAAAAGGTTGCTGCTATTATACGTGATATAACTTCAGTCCATATTCTACCCTTTTTCCGTAATCTCAAAAATCATGAGATCGGTAAAAAATTTTCGGGGGAGATTGTCACGAAAGCAGATATCCGTGCTGAAAAGCGTTTTACAAGCGAATTATCGGCATTACTACCCGGAAGTGTTTTTATTGGCGAAGAGGCTGTTGATGCAGACCCTGCTATTGAAAAACGATTGTTAGGAGAAGAACCTGTTTGGATTATTGACCCGATTGATGGCACAAGAAATTTTGCTAATGGCAAAGAGTGTTTCTGCGTTATTATTGCATTATGTTATGGTGGTGAAACGATTGCTGGCTGGATTTATGATCCAATTTCTGAAGTTATTTATTTTTCAGAGTTGGGAGGGGGGGCTTGGGCAAATGATTCTCGTATAATCATACCACCGTCTCCTATCCAAAATAACATGACTGCATCGCTAGGTAATTTTCGACAAAACAAATTTAGAGATAACCTATCAAGCGATGAAATCCCAAAGAATATGCTCAGATATCGTTGTATTGGTCGTGAATATACAGATATGACGCTAGGAAAAATTCATTTTGCGGAATACTTTATATTGAAACCGTGGGACCATGCTGCCGGCTTACTTATCATTTCGGAAGCTGGCGGTTATCACGCTTATATTGACTCACAAATTCCATATAAACCAATTCCAACAAACCGTGAGAATCTTCTAGTTGCGACTTCAGAATCTGAATGGTTGAAGTTGAGAAAACTGTTTGTTTAACCTGCATATAGATTTGTACTTTCGTAAAGTATCAAAAGAGTTTATGTCTTTGTTTTCGATTCCTGCCATAGGCTTTCCAGATCATTAAGTGTAACGGCATTAAAATCTTGGTTTGTTTTTGTGAGTGCTTTTTCAATATAGGAGAAGCGTTTTTCAAACTTAAGGTTTCCAGTTCTAAGAGCTGATTCTGGCTCAATACCCAACTTCCGTGCAACATTGACCATAGAAAACATGACATCCCCAAATTCTTCTTCGAGTTTTTCTTTATCTAATTCTGGGCGTTTTAATTCTTTTGATAGTTCGGCAAGTTCTTCGTAAAGTTTACTATAAGCGCCATTTAAATCAGGCCAATCGAAACCAACTCGTGCCGCACGTTTTTGCAATTTAAAGGCACGGAGCAGGGCAGGGAGACCTTTTGCAACGCCATCTAATACACCTAGAGTCGATTCTTCTTTTTCTCGTTCTTTGGCTTTTAAATCTTCCCACGCAACCATTTGCTGGGAAACGCTTTCAACTTGTGCCTTTCCAAATACATGTGGATGACGTTTAATCATTTTTTCACTTATGGCATCAGCGACATCATCAAAATTAAAATCACCGTTTTCAGCTGCGATCTGGGCATGAAAGATAACTTGAAGTAACAAATCACCAAGCTCTTCTTTCAACGCAGATTTATTGCCATGTTGAATAGCGTCTGCAACTTCGTATGCTTCTTCAATAGTATAGGGGGCTATTGATTCAAAAGTTTGAATAATATCCCAAGGGCATCCTGTTTTAGGGTCCCGTAAACGTTCCATAACAAATTTTAGGCGTTCGATACTGGCCATTCTTTTGTAATTTTTACTCTCATCAATCATCGTTTATTTCCTATAATATTCTTAAAAATCTAGAAATATATAATTCTATCTATAGTATACAAATTGTCAGCAATATCTTTAAACGTTGGAATATTTGAAGAAACTCTCACGGTTTAATGGTTTGACAGCCTTAATCTGAATCCAATTTTTTTGATTTTAAACTAACGGTGTTCTATATCTTTTTGAAGCCGGGCAGTGATTATGTACACCATTCAAATTTCGTAATAATCTATTTGTCGCATAATGTATATTATGGAAAATAGAGATATATTTCAATTTAATTATTCATAACCAACGACTTATGTGCATTGGCTCAATAATTAATTTAACAATGTTAAATCGAAATCGTCATTCCATCGTAAGCTAATTCGGCAAATTTAGGTAAATCTTTAGAGACCGTTTCATAGTCAATTTTATGTGATAAATGTGTTAAAATGAGCCTTTTTGGTTCGACTCGCCCGGCCCATTGAATAACTTTTTCAACATGGGCGTGGGTAATATGCGGTTCTTTCCAAAGAGCCCCCACCATCCATGTATCAATTCCTTCAAGTATTTCGAAGCTTTTTTCAGGAAGCTCAACAACATCGGTAGAGTATGCAAATTGGTTGATTCTATACCCTAGAGTTCGCATAAAACCGTGATCTTGATCCATAGCTCTTATGCAGAAATCGCCAATTTTGAACTCCTGACCTGCGATTATATCGTATCTTTTTAGACATGGTTTATAAAAAAATTTTGAACTATTTTTAAGGGGCTCTAAAACATAATTAAAACGGTTGGTTATTTCTGCCCAGGTCTTCGTATCTGTATATGCTGGAATCCAAGCATTCATGGCTCTATTGATTGATCGAAGATCATCTATTCCGTTTAAATGATCTGCATGACCATGAGTATAAAGAACAGCATCAATGTGTTTCACATTAGCTGCGAGCAATTGAACTCTAAGGTCTGGTGAGGTATCAACTAGAATCGTAGACCCATCATTCTCAATCAAAATTGATGGTCGGGTACGATAATTTTTAGGATTCTTGGAATCAACATTACCCCACCCCTCTCCAACCATGGGCGTTCCGCCGCTATGTCCAGATCCTAAAACCGTAATTTTCATTAGTTAAACCGGCCTTTTGGCTTTTGTAAATAATCGAAAAAAGTTATCAGTTGTTATTCTAGCAATTGTTTCTGGTTCTATTCCAAAAATTTCTGCAGCTCTAGCAGCTGTGTGAACAACAAATGCTGGTTCATTAGTTTTACCGCGATGTGGCACTGGTGCTAAAAACGGAGCATCAGTTTCCAGTAAAATATTTTCTATGGGTAAGCTTTTAACTGTTTTCCGAATGTCTTCAGCCGTTTTAAAGGTAATGATACCCGATAAAGAAATTGCCATATCATGACTAACAGCGCACTCAGCTAATTTCTGGCCAGCACTAAAACAATGAATAAGGCCTGGGAAATGGCCAATTTTCTGTTCTTCATTTATTATCTCGATCGTACGTTCATCGGCATCACGAGTGTGTATTATTATAGGTAATTGTGTCTCTCGTGATGCTCGTATATGAGTTCGGAAGCTATGCTCTTGAGCTTCACGAGAAGCGTTGTTGTAGAAAAAATCTAGTCCAGTTTCTCCAATTCCTAATACTTTTGAGTGTTTTGTCAGTTTAATGAGAGAGTTAACATCAGTCTTTGGTTCTGAATCGGATTCGTGGGGATGTATACCAACGGTACACGCCACGTTAGAAAAGGTCTGCGCTATATTTAAAACTGATGAAA
Organism: uncultured Rhodospirillaceae bacterium; assembly: GCA_964639965.1. Classification (GTDB taxonomy): domain Bacteria; phylum Pseudomonadota; class Alphaproteobacteria; order Rhodospirillales; family UBA2165; genus TMED23. The sequence continues at coordinate 67,673 of CAZXGI010000003.1, read as the reverse complement.
ATTCGCTAAGCTTAGTACTAATCGAGAGTATAAAACCAACTTTAGCAGCCTTAGCGCGCGTCATAGTGCCTTCTAGGTCTTCTACCAAACCCTTATAATTTAAGTGACAATGGCTGTCGACGAGCATGATTTTCTTTCAGAAAGTTATTTATACCAAATAAATATTTACTTTTTGCCAAGTTTTTTATGACTATAACAAATCCCTATGAATGAATCATCAACAATCCCAGTTTGTAGATTAGATCATATTTCTATTGCTGTCCCCAATTTGGATCTTGCATCTAAATTTTATATGGAAACATTTGACTGCGATATTTCAAAGCCAATTGAATTACCTGACGAAAATATGAGGATAGCTTACGTTAAATTTAGCAATATAAGAATAGAGTTAATGGAAGCAACTGGAGAAAATTCTGCTGTGACAAAATTTTTAAAGCGCTATCCAACCGGTGGCCTTCATCATTTTTGTTTTTCTACCCCAGATGCAACTTCTGCCGCAAAAATAGCTAGATCAAAAAATATTCGTGTTATCGGCAAAGGTTTGAGCCACGATGATAAAGATTTATTTTTCTTACACCCAAAAGATACTCTTGGAACTCTGATTGAAATTGAAGAAAATTAAGGGGAAATAAAACTGTGAATTTAAAGACTGATTATAATGAAATTTTATTTGAAGTAACAAATGATGTGGCCTGGATCACAATCAACCGTCCGCAAGTACGGAACGCATTTCGTGAACAAACATTAGATGAGTTAATAGAGGCTGTTAAATCAACTAGAGAGGACCCAACTATTGTTGCGGCCGTAATCACGGGTGCTGGAGAGAAGGCGTTTTCTGCTGGCGGAGATTTTGATGCTATGATGAAGTTGAATCGAGCTAATGCGATGCATTGGAACGATAGAATGCTAGGTTTAGCGATGGCCATCCGTGGGGTTCCTATTCCCGTAATAGCCATGGTACATGGTGCTTGCATGGGAGGTGGCCATGAATTGGCTCTTTGGTGTGATTTGGTTATCGCAGCAGAAGATGGAGTTTTTGGTCAAACTGGTGCAAAAGTTGGAGCATGTCCTACTGTTGGCGCCACTCAGTACATACCTAGATTAATTGGCGATCGCTTAGCCAAGGAAATGATTTTCTTGTGTAGAACCTTTACGGCAGACGAAGCAGTCAGAATAGGATTGATTAATAAAGTCGTATCGAAGGATAAATTAAAACAAGAAACGGAGGCTTGGTGCCAACAGATGAAGGGATATTCGGGGCAAACATTGAGGGCTACCAAGAAATCATTAAATTTTGAATCTGATGAGTTATATGCCTCTTGGCAACAAGGTATGGAATTACTAGCTGAGATTTGGGGTTCTGATGAGTCATTGGAGGGAATGACAGCATTTTTAGAAAAGAGGAAACCTGATTTTCATCAATACCGACGTGCTCGTAAGATAAAAGTTGATACTTACCTTGATGATTTAGCTAACAATCGTAACCAATCAACAGAAAAGTTCTAATTTATGAGTAGTGGAGCGCTTTCAGGCATACGGATTATAGACTTAACTCGTATTCTTGCCGGTCCCATATGCACAATGAATTTAGGGGATATGGGAGCCGAAATACTTAAGATTGAGCATCCTGAAAGGGGAGATGACACTCGAAGCTGGGGTCCTCCATTTGTTGAGGGCGAAGCAGCCTATTTTCTCGGCATTAATAGAAATAAGCGCAGTATGACGCTTAATTTGAAAGAGGAAGATGGAAAAAAAATATTACGGACTCTCCTCGAGAACGCGGATATCCTAATTGAAAATTTTAAAGCAGGTACTCTAGAAAGCTGGGGCTTTACACGCGACTGGATAGAGAAAAATCTACCCCACTTGATACACTGTTCGATAACTGGATATGGAGATGTTGGACCAAAAGGTGGAATGCCTGGCTATGACTTCTTACTCCAAGCTGAGAGTGGATTAATGAGTATAACAGGTGAAAAAGATGGAGATCCTTGTAAATTAGGAGTTGCAATCGTTGATGTGTGTACTGGCCAATATGCGGCTATGACTATATTGGCTGCTCTCAATGCTAGAAATAATACTAATGAAGGACAACGTATTGAACTCTCTCTTTATAATACCAGTTTATCAATGTTAATTAATGTGGCTTCAAACTATCTGGTTGGTAAACAGTTGCCTAAGCGATATGGTAACGGCCATCCAAACATAGTTCCATATAGTGATTTCAAATGTAGTGATGGCTTTATTGCGATTGCGGTGGGTAATGACAGTCAATTTGCACGTTTGGCTAGGTGTCTTGGGCAATCGGAATGGGCAGAAGACAATTTTTTTAAGACAAATGCACAGCGTGTAATTAATCGGGAAGTTTTAGAAAAAAAACTCACAATGATTTTGAAAAAAAAACGGGTCAGAGATTGGTTGGATTTGTTTGAAAGAAATAATATTCCTTGCAGTAAAATTAATTCTGTAAGTGAAGCTCTTGAAAGTGAACAAGCAAAGGCAAATGAGATGGTTTTAGAGCAAAGTCATCCGACCGCAGGTAGATTGAAAACCCTAGGAATTCCATTTAAGTTTTCAAAAACTCCGGCGAAAATAACCCTGCATCCACCCCTGTTAGGCGCAGACACTGATGATATCTTGCGTGAGATAGTTGGGTTAGAACCAACTAAAATTGCAAAACTTCGGAAAGATAATATAATTTAAACCACCTTTTCCACGACCCCAGAGTTAATAGATCTAACGATTGTTTCCAAGATTTCGACGTTGTGCAATATTTCTTGATGACTAAAACGATATCCTTCCTTTCCGCCCATAACTGCATCAGCCCAACTCTCGAGATTAGGTCGGACGGTCTCTGTCATTTTATAGGTCCTGGTATGAATTTCTTCATCCATTCCCCGCCAAACTAGTGTGGCAGGATCAGGTATATCTACATTGGAAATTTCTCTATTCTCAATCCATCCTCGATCGCCAAAAATACTCATTCGTTGATAAAATGGTGTGGTAGCGAGGGATGTAAGCGAACCCGATATTCCTGATTTGAAAAAAAATTGTACTGTCAAGACATCTTCATTTGGAAAATCATCCGAACGATGAGAAAGTTGAGCGTTTATTTTATCAACGGGTCCAGCAAGTGTCTGCATGAAATCTGTTTGATGGACGCCCAGAGCTGTCATCATCCCTGCAGGCGCTTGGGTAGGATCTTTTCGCCAGCCTTTAGCTGGAACCTTAACCATATTATTATATGAAGCATTAAACTCTAGATGGAGAAGTGTCCCTAAATTTCCAGAGTCAATAATGCGTTTAATTTCTTCAAATGCCCCTTCAAAGCGCCGTTCATGGCCAATTCCGATTTGAATTCCTTTGGCATTTGCCTCTCTAATCATCTTTCGTGCAGCTTTACTTGTAAGAGCAAATGGTTTTTCACAAAATACTTGTTTTCCTGCCCTAACAGAATCTAGAAACATCTCCTCATGTAGGCCATGTGGAGTAGCTATGATAACTGCCTTAATTTTTGGGTCTTCAAGAGCCCCCTGTATATTATTATGAAAATTAATACCGTGTTGTTTTGCGAAATCAGAGCCATGTTTTTCGTCTATATCGACGCCCGAAATAATTTTGATTTTTTGACTTTCTTTTAGGCTCTTTGTTATCGTACTTCCCCACCAACCCAAACCAATTAAAGCGGTTTCTAACATAAATTTTCTCCACTTATTTGGTACGTTCATTTAAATCATTAGTTGTCACATCACCCATATAAACGTAGCCAGTATTTTCAACGCTACCTGCATCACAGTAAATTCCCACAACTTCGAGAGGTTTCGTATTACTCAAATTATATAACCAATGTTCGACACCTTTTGGTATAAAATGAAAATATCCTCCATGAACTTCTACTCTGTCAGAACCAGCTCCAGCTAAACCATGTCCACTAATTATAAAATAAATCTCATCAGAATTTTTATGGCAATGTTTTTTATGAACAGCACCAGGCATAAATCGTGCTCGGAATAACGTTGATGAGGAGCCATTTTTGGTTGAAATTGGTAATCGAAAATCGGTGATTTTCCACCCATCAGTTTCATCCATTTTTTCTTGATCAACATCTTTTACATTAACAATAGTGCCGTCCTTTTCATGGTTTATTTGATTTCTATCATTAATGATTTCAAATTTTTTGCTTTTTAAAGAACCGGAGGTCTCAAGACCAGTTTCATTTATATTTTTTGCTCCGAGAAAAAACCCTACCATTAAAGAAACTTCGTTTGAGGTATTGACAAAAAAATGTTCTGTTCCCTTTTTAACGAAGCCACAGTCTCCTGGATGGGCAGAAATCACGTTATCACCAATACCGAAGAACCCACAGCCACTTAATAAAATTGAGATTATGTCACAATTATTATGTTTTAATATTTTTGGGAGGTCGTTTGGAGCTAAAACATTATAAAAAGCCGTCGTTGAACTTCCCTGAGCACTTGTTATTGGTGTTAAGAAATGTGATTTGTTGGAATATTTTTCAGCAAACTCCTCAACATTTATCAAGGGATACTTCAACGACATTACATTGTTTTCCTACGTGCGTCATCAATACTAATTAATAAATCCTCCAAACGATAGCGTGAAATGAATTTAGGGCAAACAAAAAAAATTACGTTTCAAAATTGTCAATAAATCTTGGGAATATACCTTCTGGTTTAGGTAGTTTTGAACCCACATTCAAGCGTCCTTTGATACCGTATTGAGTAAAATCGCGATCAGATTTACCGACCCCAACCTGGTCTAACATTTTATTAGCGGATTCCGGAACAAACGGTTGAGTTATTATCGCCAATTGTCTGATAGCCTCAGCTAGAATGTATAAAACAGTTTCCATGCGCTCGGGATTTTCTTTTTTGAGTTTCCAGGGAGCTTGCTGATCAATGTAATGATTAGAATTACGAATTTCTGCCCATATTAGTTCGAGAGCAGTGTGAAATGCTTGGATATCCATAGCTTCTCGGACAGTAAATAAAAGTTCATCAATGCGATTTAAGAAATACGTATCTTCTTTGGTAAATTCGCCCTGATTTGGAACCAGGTTATCACAGTTTTTACTAATCATAGATAAAACGCGTTGGGTTAAATTACCAAAATCATTAGCTAATTCGCCATTAATTCGAGATATCATCGCCGAATGAGAAAAATCTCCATCATTTCCGAAAGGCACTTCACGCAATAGAAAGTAGCGCATTTGGTCAAGTCCATAAGTATTCATCAATTCTAAAGGATCTATGACATTTCCCAAAGATTTAGATATTTTTTCCCCTTCATTTGTCCACCATCCATGTGCAAAAATTCGTTTCGGGGGTTCGAGACTGGCAGCCATTAAGAAAGCTGGCCAATATATAGCATGAAAACGCAAAATATCTTTGCCAACTACATGTACGTCTGCGGGCCAAAATTTTTGATATTCTTCGTTGTCCATATCTGGATAACCTATGGCCGTGATATAATTGGTTAATGCGTCCAACCAAACATACATGATATGATCGTCATCACCAGGCACTTTAATTCCCCATTTAAAGGAAGTCCTAGAAACGGACAAATCTTGCAGACCACCCTTTACAAAGCTTATAACTTCATTTCGACGAGTAATAGGTAAAATAAAATTAGGATTTTTTTCGTAAAAGATTAATAGACGTTCTTGCCAAGCCGACAATCTAAAAAAGTAGCTAGGTTCTTCTAGCCACTCAACTTCAGCTCCAGTGGGAGCCTCTTTCTCGCCATTTTTATTTGTAGTTAATTCGGCTTCACTATAGAACGCTTCATCTCGTACCGAATACCATCCTGAATAACTTCCAAGATATATTTCTCCGGCATCAATTAATTTCTTCCAAATATTTTGACAAGCAATCTTGTGACGTGGCTCAGTCGTTCGGATAAAGTCATCATGAGAGAAATTCATTTTTTTGGCCAGGTCTCTAAAATTCTTGGACACTTTATCAGTAAAGTCTTGGGGGTCGACCCCCGCTTTGTATGCTGATTTTTCTACTTTCTGCCCGTGCTCATCAGTCCCTGTAAGAAATTTAACATCATAACCGTCTAAACGTTTGAATCGGGCAAGTGCATCACATGCTAAGGTTGTATAGGCATGGCCAATATGAGGGTCATCGTTTACATAATAAATTGGTGTTGTAATGAAAAAGGGTTGTTTTTTTTTCATTATAACTATGACCCTTTTTGAGTTGTAGCTTTTTTGATTTCATTAAAAGTATTTAAAATAGTCAACTTGGGATCTAAGTTTAACCTTGTAGTTTTATTAAACAATCGTTGAGTGTTTTCCCATACCTGAAACCAAGGATCAAGACTACTTATCTTATTTATCGCATTCTGCTTAATTGCATGAATTAGCCATCGGTTGATAATATTGAAAGTATGCTCGATTATTTTACCTGATTTGTCACGATTGAGCTTATCACCAAAAAAATGCAAACGTGGAATGTCGACATGAGGCAATTTTGTTAAAATCTCATTTAATTCTCGATAAGTATCCAAACCACCATCATTTATAATCCCCAATGCCTTTCCGATGCTGCCATCAGCTATTTCTAACAGCTGATCCAAATCTTTGGATGGTATTTTAGGATTATATTTCATTAAGAAGTGATGGATTGTTTCCTTGGGAAGAGGTTTTAAAACTAAACGCCGACATCGAGAACGGATAGTTGGAAGTAATTTAGCAGGATTATTACTAACAAGTATCAGTAGAGATCTTTTTGACGGTTCTTCCAGCACCTTTAAAACTGCATTGGCTGCATTAGTGTTCAAGTCATCAGCGCTATCAACAGTAATTACTCTCCACCCACCTTCAGAAGGAGTTTTAGCCAAAAAAGAGGCTATGTTTCTTGTCTCGCCAACTGTAATTTCTTTTCGTTCTTTGCCAATCTTTTCATCAATTCCGCGTTTAATACATAAGAAATCAGGATGTCCTCCCGAAATAATCCGGCGGCAAATTGGGTTTGATATATCCACGGATAAATTGTTTGGTTTGTTTTTAGATATGTCTTCACTAAATAAACCTGCGGTCTCATGCGTTGAAGAACCACGAGTTAAGATAAATCGGGCAATGCGATAAGCCAGAGTAGCTTTTCCAATACCCGCAGGGCCAGAAATAAGCCATGCATGAGGTAATCTTCCCTTGTCATATGATTTTAAGAATTCTCCTTCTGCTTCGGAGTGACCAAATAAGTCGGGATTAGCAATTGAATCAGGAGGATTGGTGTCAAATTCAACCATCTTCAGTAAGCCCAAATTTTTTAAAAACTAATTGTCGGATAGTTGTTTGAATCTCTTGGATATTGCGGGTAGAGTCAATTACCACACAACGTTTCCGATTATTTTTAGCTATAGTTAGAAAGGCTTTCCGAATCCTTTCGTGAAATTCGGGACCCATCCGTTCATAGCGATCTTTTTGATTTATTATTTTATCTGCTTGTTGCACGGCACGTTGTTCTGCACGCGATAAACCCACTTGTACAGGAAGATCTAATATTATAGTCATATCAGGCACGATATTTCCGGCAACAAACTGATGCAAATTACTTAGTGCTTTTTTGCTAACGCCATGTCCATAACCTTGATAAGCCATTGTCGAGTCAGAAAAACGATCAGTTACGACCCATTGGCCTTTCTTAAGCGCAGGCAGAATAATATTTTCAATGTGGTCTTGGCGAGCGGCGCAGTGCAACAGTGATTCTGTCACAGCATTCCACCGATCAGGCGTTCCTTCAACTAGCAATTTGCGGATTTCCTCGGCGCCTTCCGACCCTCCTGGCTCTCTCGTTTGCGTGACGTTAATCCCAATAGATTTTAAAGTTTCACATAGAAACTTTATCTGCGTGGTTTTACCTCCACCTTCACCTCCTTCAAAACTTATAAACTTGCCCTTGGACATTATTTATTAATTGTCCAAAGGGGTTGTTGCAGAAAGAATAAAAATCACTCGGATTCACCCCATAATAGATATTCAACGGCTTTACCTAGTCTTGAAAATATCCCTAATTGGCTAACATTAGATTCGGAAACAAGTGGCAACTCAATATTATTCTGGTCAGGAATTTCTATTCTTAACGTAGCAAGGACCTTACCCTTTATAATGGGGGCTGAAACTGGTGTTTTCATAACAACCTTAACTTTCATCGCTTTTCGAGCTTTGCGTGAAAGAGTTAAAATAAGATCTTTTTCAATTAACAATGGAATAGAACCTTGCTCCCCCATCCAGACATTTATTCTTGTTACGATCTCCCCCGACTTAAAAAGAGTGTAATTATTAAATTCTCTAAAACCCCAGTCAAATAGTCTCTCCGACTCAGTGGAACGTAATTTTTTTGATGGCAGGCCATTAATAACTAATATCAGACGCCGATTATTCCGCTTGGCGCTTGCTGTCAAACCATAACCGCCCGCCTCAGTGTGCCCAGTTTTTAATCCATCAGCACCTATATTTCGATAGATTGCAGGATTACGATTTCCTTGTTTGATTCCGTTATATGTAAAACTTTTTTCTTTATAATAGTGATAGAACTCTGGGAAGTTTTTAATTGTTGCTCTGGTGAGAATTGCTAAATCACGAGCAGTAGTTTCATGGCCAGGGTCCGGCCAGCCACTTGCATTTATGAAGGTTGAGTTTTTCATGCCAAGTTTTTTAGCAGTGAAATTTAAACTATCAGCGAACGCACTTTCGGAACCTGATATTCCTTCTGCGACAACTATTGTTGCATCGTTACCAGATTGCACGATGATGCCCCGAATCAAATCTTCGACTTTTACCCGGGAATTTAACCCTACAAACATCTTTGACCCACGCTTGCGCCAAGCTTTTTCACTTACACTAAAAGTGTCAGTTAATGAAAGCCCGCCATCTTTGAGCCGTTCAAATAGTTTATAGATGGTCATAATTTTACTCATAGAAGATGGCGTCATCAACTCATCGGCATTCTTACTGAATAAAACAGTATTTGTAGTCATATCAGTTAATATGGCCTGTTTTGCCGGAGTTTCGTGGGCAAGGCTTTTATTTGGATTTATAAATAAAGTGCAGAGGATTGTCGCTAATAAGGCCTGTCTAATTAACATTTTTACTCCGGCATATTTTGTCTAGGATTTATTGTCTACTAGCATAAGTTTTCCATGGCCTAAAGCCTAATTTAACGGTATAAATTTGTGGTAATTGGTTCTCAAGCTTAATTAAATATATTTATTGTAGTAATCTTAATCAACGACAATTCTAGCATTGTTGAATCCAGCTCTAATAACCCGTTCAAGTACTTCATCAGCATTATTTACCGCTTCAATTGGCCCAGCTCGAACACGAAAGAACTCTTTTCCATTAATTTTAAAAGAAGTTACTTTTATATTTCCAAGCTCAGATAATCTAGCTGCTGTTCGATTAGCGTAATCAAATCTGGTAAATGCCCC
>CAZXGI010000003.1:29162-58117 GCA_964639965.1 uncultured Rhodospirillaceae bacterium | reverse complement strand
CCGCGCCTAGACATATCAATAATTCGCCCAAAAGCATACGGACCACGATCATTAATCGTAACTTTAATTGATCTGCCATTTTCAAGATTTGTAACTTGAACGATGCTGGGCATTGGTAAAGTTTTATGAGCTGCTGTTAAAGCATTTTGGTCATAAATTTCTCCATTTGCTGTCATTTTGCCATCAAAACCAGGTCCATACCACGAGGCTATTCCGGTCTTATTATAATTATAATCGACTGCCGGATAATACCAGACGCCTTTGATTTGATATGGTGAACCAATCTTATAATGCCCTTGTTTTTGCGGTGATTTTTCTTGTTTAGTGATACGCTTAGCAGTGTGAACAAGTAACTGGGTCTCCGCACAGGCTCCTAAAAATAGACAAAATATAATCAGAACACTTAATTTATGCAAGATAGCCTCTGCCTTCTAAGAAAAATTATTAAATCTTTTTTTAAAGGTAAAACCTTAACAGGCCGTTTCGAAATCGTGACCATCTTGAAGTTACCGCGAATATCCTATCTGATCAGCTAGCATACCCACTGCAACAGCAAAAAATATAGACCGGTTCCACTTTAGTGTGACGTTAAAATTATTATAAACTAAATAGGCCTGACCTTTTTTTTCTGTTTTCTTATTCATAGCAATTACAACAGAAGCCAAAATCTTACTTTTTGGCAGATCACGGCCATCTCGGCGCCTGATTCCGAGTTTTTGCCATTCGTTGATTGTTTTCTTTTGTTTTCTCGCAATGAGTGATTTATCAAAATATTTTGGTAATTTGATAGCCCTACCCCACGTTTGCTCTGATTTCCAGCCGGATTTAGAAAGGTAATTTGCAGCAGAGGCAAACGAATCACCTTTATTGTTCCATATATCTCTTTTGCCATCTCCATCATAATCTACAGCAAAATTTTCAAAACTTGAGGGCATGAATTGAAAATTACCCATTGCACCTGCCCAAGATCCCTTCATTTGTTCATGACTAATATGACCCTGATTTAAAATTCGCAATGCTCGAAAAAGCTCGCTTCTAAAAAATTTACTCCGTCGTCCATCAAATGCAAGTGTTGCCAATGAGTGTACTACTGAAAAACCTCCAAAATGTTTCCCAAAACTAGTTTCGACACCCCAAAATGCCATAATAAAGCGTGATTGCACACCATATTTCCTTGCTATCTTATCGATTAACTCTTTATTTTCGAGGTATTTTTTCTTGCCGCGTTTAACGCGAGACTTTGGGATAACTTTGTTTAAATAGGCCGGAAAGGTCAGAGTGAATTCTGGTTGTCGTCGATCCAGTTCAATAATTCTAGCTATCGGCTTAAATCCTTTAAATGCTTGTTCAAAGGTATCCTTACGAATACCCTTTCTTAGAGCTTCGGTTCGAAGTTCGTTCATCCATGTTTCGATGTTTTTCCTAGCAATAGTTGGAGAGGAGAAAAAAAAGACCACTATAAATGAGAATGTGATTAAAGTTATATTTGTGTAACCGACCAAATTTAGATGGCGCATAATAATTTTCCTAATATTAAGGTGTAGGATATAGTTCATTTGTGCGACCAGTTAGCCAATAAAAAAACAATCCCATACATTCGTGTACAGCAAGTGAAAAAGAATTTAGACCAGCTATGAGATTGAACCCTAACCTAAATTTCATTTCAGATGGAGTTCTATAGTCTACAGGATAGGCCACAACATTCCAATTATGTTGTCTAAAACTCGCTATTGCGCGAGGCATGTGGAATGCTGAGGTGATAATAATCCAACGTTGATTGATGTTTGGATTTACAAGTTTCTTTATCAAGAACGCGTTTTCCGATGTGTTTCTTGATTGATTTTCAAATAGTATACGTTTTAGGTTCATGTCCAGAGCCTTCAGAAGTGGGTGAACAAAATCTGCTTCCTTAAGTTTCTGTCGGTAAATGCTTCCTGATCCCCCAGAGTAAACTAACTTTGCTGTAGGGTAAATTCTGGCAAGTCGCGAAAATTCGGTTATTCGTTCTACAGCGCTATTAAAAGAAATTTGCTTGCGGTCTTTTGTTAAGTGCTGATCTACTACTCCGCCAAGAACAATAATTCCCTCAATCTTTTCAGGTAAAGAAACTAAAGTAGGGAAGCGATTTTCGAGGTGATTAATAATCAACTGACCAATTGGAAGTATTGAAACTGTAGTCATACAAATAGCTGTAAAAGTTATAATAATTTTAAGCGCATTAAACCTTTTAATCCAAGCTAGGATAGATAGTAAACAAATGACAATTAATAAGAGATTACCGGGATCAACAATAAACCAAAGGATCTTAGATAGATAAAAGAACATTATTTGGTGATACTATTCTTCTTATTTTAGGGCAACCCTTGCAACAATATAAACTTGTGAAGTTAATTCTAAAAAAGATCAATTATTAAATAAAATTATTTAAATAAATTCTAGCTTTATTGGTTGCAAATCTATCTAGAGGTGGCAATAAGTTGTTTGCCAAATCTTAATAGGCAAAATATTTAACAGGATCAGAAGTTATGACCAAAAAAAAAATGGAAGATCTGCGTTCCCAACGTTGGTATGAACCCAATGATATGCGAGGGATTAGTTCTCGAGCTCGGTCCCGCCAAATGGGATTTGGTCCCAAGGATATTAATAATAAGCCCTGTATAGGCATTATCAATACATGGAGCGACATGAACACCTGTCATTCACATTTTCGCAATCGTGCTGAAGAGATTAAGCGTGGTGTTTATCAGTCGGGCGGTTTTCCTATTGAATTACCAGCCATGTCCCTTGGTGAAATATTGGTTAAACCTTCAACTATGTTATATCGAAATTTTCTTGCGATGGAAGCTGAAGAATTGATTCGTTGTCACCCGATCGATGGTGTCGTTTTAATGGGTGGTTGCGATAAAACAACACCGGCCCTTTTAATGGCTGCACTTTCGATGAATATTCCAGCTATATATATGCCTGCTGGTCCAATGTTGAGGGGGTATCACGCGGGAGAAATACTTGGAAGTGGAACTGATGTATTACGTTATTGGGCCGATCATAGAGCAGGATTAATTGACGACGAAAAACTTGAGGATGTCATAGGGGGGATGGCTCGTTCTGCTGGCACTTGTATGGTCATGGGTACAGCGTCAACGATGATGGCTATTTCAGAAACTCTTGGAATGACTTTACCCGGAGCTTCATCAATTCCCGCCGTTGATTCAGCGCATGCCTTAATGGCATCTGATTGCGGCAGACGCATTGTTGACATGGTTTGGGAAGATCTGAAACCCAGAGATATTATGACAGAAACTGCATTTGATAATGCTACGACAGTAGATATGGCGATGGGAGGTTCAACAAATGCGATGATCCACTTAATTGCAATAGCTGGTCGCGCTGGTATTAAACTTGATTTAGAGCGTTTTGATAAAATTTCGAAAAAGACCCCTGTACTGGCCAATATAAAGCCATCGGGTGAATTTTTAATGGAAGATTTTTATTATGCTGGTGGAATTAGAGGTTTAATGAACCGCCTTAGTGATCATCTTGATCTTTCTCAAATCAATGTTACAGGAGAAACTCTTGGTGAATCTATTAAGGATCAACCAATTTATAGTGATGACGTAATAAGGTCTCTTGATAATCCCCTTTATTCAGAGGGAGGGACGGCTATCCTGCGGGGAAACTTATCACCGGATGGATGTGTTATTAAACAAACAGCAGCAGATCCGAAATTTCATCAACATAAAGGAAAAGCTGTTGTTTTTGTGGATTATGCAGATCTGCACCTTCGCATAGATGATCCCAATTTGGATGTGGATGAAAATTCAGTTCTGGTTTTACAAAATGCCGGACCTATTGGTGCGCCAGGGATGCCCGAGTGGGGAATGTTGCCAATCCCAAAAAAACTTTTAGAGAAGGGAGTGCGAGATATGGTCAGAGTTTCTGATTGTAGGATGAGTGGAACTGCTTACGGAACCTGTGTATTGCACATAGCCCCTGAATCTGCTGTTGGAGGTCCTCTTGGATTAGTTAAAACCGGAGATATAATTGAACTTGATATTCCAGAGCGCAAAATTCACTTAGATGTTTCTGATAAGGAGCTTGAAAATCGTCGAGCTATCTGGCAACCACCAATTTATCCAGCAACTCGTGGATATACAGCTTTATATGGTAAACACGTTACTCAAGCTAACGAAGGTGCTGATTTTGATTTTCTACATGCTGGGGAAGAAACTCCTGAGCCACTAATATTTTGAGAAAATTTAGTAAGCCAAATTAAGGCCAACTTATTTCTATAAATTTTACCAGAGTTTCTGGTAAATGAAAATGAGAGGAAATAAATTCTGTACTTAAAGAAACTGCTATAGCACCTATCAGGGATGACGATATCCCAATTAAAACCCATTTTCCAAAAGCTTCATGATTTCGATTAATAAACCAAGAAAAGAGTACCTGAAAAACTACTGTTGTTTGTTGTATGGGAGTCACTATACTTACAGGTGCTATTGTCAGTGCAGTGTAACGAACCATTTGAGATATGCCTATTAATAAGGCAGACAAAGAGAACCAGCGTACAGAAATTTTGGAAATATTTATAACTCCGGTAAGTTTGGCTGGATTTAATAAAACAATTACAATAACCATAGCTGCAGCAAAATAAGATACGGTAACCCCTGCTACACCCAGCGTTAAATCTAGATTGCCTATTGCTGCTCTAACAAATACCGGACTTGCGCCAAAACCAAAGGCAGAACATATCCCAAAGAAAATACCTTCGGTATAATTTGGAACGAATTTGATACGTGATATTGCTTCACTCTCATTTTGTTTTTCCATCTCGCTGGTAAAACTTTTGCGACCACGCAGCATGATTACAGGGCCAAGTAGAACTAGACAAATTCCGAGAAAGCGAACGGGTGTTAGTGTTTCACCTAAGAATATTATCGCTAAAACCAAGGAAAGAATTACACTCAGTTGTTGAAGAGGACGAACCAATAGCCCCCCCATGGCTTGGGTCGCTCGTATATTACAGTATCTCCCAAAAGCAAAATGAATAATGCCGGCTGAGGCTAATAAAATGTAACTTTGTGTGGAAAATTTCCAAATTTGGTCAAATGACCCTACGAAAAAAGAAACTAGAAAAAAAAATGGTAAACCAATTCCAAGGGAAACTGTAATTCCTTGTAATACGGTGCCCGTCAAAACGCCTCGCCTGACAGAGACAGCATTCATACCAAAAAACGCTGCGGAGGCAAAAGCCAATAATATTCCTAACAATGAAAATCCTTACAGTAAAATAAAGTGGGTCTTCGCTATTAGTAAGGTCCCCAAGCTCGTGCAACTGCTGGTCTTTTCTCTATTGTATTGTGCCAACGCTCTAAATTTGGATATTTGTCAAAACCAATCCATTTATTGTCACCATAAATATGGACGTCGGCAAACATTGAGATATCTGCAACTGAAAAAACTTCCGCCACATATTCATTATTTGCTAAATGTTTATCAAGACAGCCAAACATATCATTCATCACAGTCTCATAATGTTTCTTTCCTTGAGGTATATCTTCCGGAGAACGGATCATAAAAAAACCAAATTGTTGAGCTAAAGTAGTAAATTGTGCGGATCCAAAAAATAACCATTGATCAACCTTAGTCTGGATCAAAGGGTCTTCCGGATATAATCTATCAGACATCTTACTGCCAATATATTTTAAAATAGCTCCTGATTCACACAACGAAATTTTTTTACCTTCTGGTCCATTGTGGTCAATAATGGCTGGAATTTTATGGTGAGGACTAATCTTCAGATATTCTGGGTCAAATTGTTCTTTTTTTGTGATGTCTATTGGTTTAATAGAATAATCGAGACCGCTTTCTTCCATCATGTGCCTTGCTTTAAAGCCATTATCCGTAGTCCAAAAATATAAATCTATCATTGCCACCCCTATTTTGAATATCGGTGATTAAGTTATGAATATTTCTGCGAAGTAATCAACCGATTTGGGGTAAGAGCAAACATAAATTTACTATATCGGGCTAGCAACTTCACTAAAAATTTGAGATAACATAACCGGGAAATTTTTTTATTGGAGTATATTTTATGCCATATGATCAGGATTTTGATTTTAGTTCGCTAGTAGAACCCGATCGCGTTCACAAAGCCTGTTATGCTGATGAAGCAGTTTATGAGAAAGAATTAGAAAATATTTTCTACAAATCCTGGATTTATATTGGACACGAAAGCCAGGTTCCAAATGCAGGTGACTATTGGACAACCTGGGTTGGAAAAGAAAGAATGATCCTTTGTCGTGACGATAAGGGTGGTGTACATGTACTTTATAATAGATGCCCACACCATGGAGCTTTAATTTGTAATAATCATACAGGGAATTCGGGAAACAAACATGCTTTTCGTTGCCCCTACCATGCTTGGCAATTTAATATGGATGGTAGTCTTCGTAACTTGCCTATGAAAGATGGTTACGAAGGAATTATTGATCTTAAAGATCCACAGTTACAAATGAAACGGGCTGAAAGACAAAGCTCATATCGAGGGTTTATTTTTGCTAGTTTAAATTCGGAAGGTCCAGATTTAGAGACTTGGCTTGGTGCTGGTGGTAAGTCTGCTTTTGATGATATTTGCAATAGATCTCCAGAGGGTGAATGTGAGATTGTTGCCAATTGTTTTAGGATAATCCAACACTCTAATTGGAAAACATTTCTTGAGAATCAATTAGACGCAGTTCACCCTTCGATTACACATCATTCCACAGGTGATGCTGCATCTCAAATGCAGAAGCTCTATACTGAAGAAACCGGAAATGAACCACCAATGGGTTACCAATTTTTGGCTGATTTTGCCCTACCATACGAGGTATGGGATAGTTTGGATACGATTGGCCATCCCTATGGTCACACTCAATTAGCAGGCTATATGGGTCTCCGGCCTCGCGATCCCGTCACCTTGGCCCACGAGAAAGTTTTAACTGAAGCATATGGCGAAAAGAGAATGGATGAGATTTTGTCCACAAATGTTCACCATGTTCTCGTCTACCCATGCTTATCTGTACAGCCTCCTCTCCAACAATTACGGGCTGTTCGACCATTAGCTGCAAACAAAACACTCACAGAAATATGGCATTTTAAGTTAAAGGGGGCTCCTGAGGGTATTTATGAGCGTTCTTTAGCATATTATTATCTCGTAAATTCCCCTTCGACTATGGTAAATGCAGATGACCTAAATAATTTTCGCGCGGTTCAGGATGGCCTTTCATTATCAGGTGGTGGTGACTGGGTGAGCCTTCATCGAAATGCAGGGCAAGATACCATCAAAGATGGAGTTACTACTTCATTTACTGGAATGAGTGAACAGCCAATGCGGAATATGTTTGCAGCTTGGAAAGTTTATATGGGTGTTGGGGTTTGAAATGGCGAATAGGAAGAGTTTAAAAGTTTCGGTTGATTTGCAACGTAATGTTGAGCAGTTCCTATATAGGCAAGCGGATATACTTGATGAACGAAATTGGGAAGCTTGGTTAGAATTATTTTCAAAAGATGGTAAATACTGGATGCCTGCTAATCCTCAGCAAGAAACTGGGGAGGGGCTCCCTAATATTTTTTATGAAGATCGTTATCTAATGGATATGCGTATACGCCGCGTTGAACACCCGTATGCTCACTCTCAGAAGGCAGGTCATCGCACGAGCCATGTCGTTTCTAATGTAATTATTGAGAGTGAAGATAAAAAAAATGGAAATTTAGTCTGTTCTTCACGGTTTCATATGGTCGAGTATCGTCTCGAGAAACAGAGATATTTTGGGGGAAAGTATACCCACAATCTAGAAAGAATTGATGATTCTTTCCGCATAAAGATGCAGCGGGTCGATATAGCCAACGTAGAGGGTCCATTTGATTATGTCATGCAAGTCTGGCTATAAATTTTCTCTCTGGATTAAAGGAGAAATTAAAAAAGTAAGTATCGAAATACTATTCTACAATATTTCTGATCGTCCCAATTGGCTCAATTGTTATTTCTACAATATCCCCCTTTTTCAAAAATAATGGAGGTTCGTAGCCTATGCCAACTCCGACGGGCGTGCCTGTAGCAATAATATCCCCAGATTTTAACGTAATTACGGCTGAAATACACTCAATCAACGTAGGAATATCAAAAATTAAATCTGCGACGCTGGCTTTTTGCCGAGTTTCACCATTAACTGTTGTCATTAAGCTAAATGTGTCCGGATGGCCACTCTCATCTGCTGTCACAATCATTGGACCCATTGGACAGTATCCGTCAAGACTTTTGCCTAAAAACCATTGTTTATGCTGACGCTGAAGCATACGCGCAGTTAAATCATTACAAACCGAATAGCCAAAAACATGATCAAACGCTTTTGCCTTGCTTATACCGCGACCCTCCTTTCCTATGATTACGGCTAATTCACCTTCATAATCTGTTGAGTTAGTTAAATCTAAATAAGAGGGAATAGGATCTGTCGGGCCGCAAACACTCGTTGTGGCCTTAGTAAAAATAATAGGTTCATCTGGGATAGCAGACGTACCAGCTGTCGCATCGAAGCCGCTCTTTTGAAATTCTTTAGCGTGTTCGTGGTAATTCCTTCCTACACAAAAAATGTTACGACAGGGTTCTGGAATGGGAGCTAATAATTTTAGGTCGGCGAAATTTAGTTTAGTTATATTCTCTGCAGAATTCATCGCAGCTGATATTCTATCAATTCCAATAGGACCAAGCTTGATAAAATCATTCATAGTTTGTGGTAAATCAGGTGTTAATAGTGAAAGCTCAATTACTGATTTTCCCTCATCAACAACAATGCCTAACTTTGGCTGTTCAGATGATAAAAAGCTAATTAATCTCATGAATCCCCTAATTTTATTATTAAAGGTCAGTTATTTTTGCCCCATAAACTAACATTTAGTCAAACACCACTTTAATTAATTTTAATACTTGAATTAATAAGTTTTAGGGTGATATTTTTCAATGTAGACGTCAAAATTCTGTTTTTAATTGAGGATTGAATTATGCCAAAACCACCTTTTAGAGCTGAACACGTCGGAAGCCTTTTACGTCCTCAAGATCTATCTGACGCTCGCCAAAAATGGCGAGAAGGAAAGTTAGATGCCGAGACTCTCAAATCACTGGAAGATCGCCATATCATCGACATAATAAAATTTCAGGAAGATATTGGGCTTAAGTCAATTACCGATGGTGAGTTTCGCCGAGACTATTGGCATCTAGATTTTATTTCAGGTTTTTTGGGGGTGAAATTAAGCCAAGAAACGTATGGCCATGCTTTCTCAGGTGGTGGAACGGTTTCAACATTCTCGATCAAAGATAAAATAGGAAAACATTCTGGAAATATGCGCGAGCATTATAGTTTTCTCAACGCGAATACAAAAGAAACTGCAAAGTTTTGCATACCTGGCCCGGGCATGACCCATCTAAGAAGTGGTCGTTCGGGAATTAGCACATCAGCATATCCTAATCTCGATGATTATTGGCGTGATCTTACCACAGCTTATCAAGCTGAAATTAAAGAGCTGGAAAATCTTGGGTGCAGCTATCTTCAAGTTGATGATGTTAGTTTTGCATATCTTTGTGATACTGATTTCCGGAGTGATATACGAAAACGTGGAGACAACCCTGATGATTTGCTAATTAAATACTCGAAAGTTCTCAGCGAAGCCGTAGAAATGCGTTCAAAAAATATGACCGTAACCACACATATGTGCAGGGGAAATTTTCAAAGTACATTTATGACGTCAGGAGGTTATGAGGCCGTTGCCGAAAAAATGTTTTCTGAATTAAAAGTAGATGGTTATTTCATGGAATATGATTCTGAACGAGCTGGAGGTTTTGAGCCTTTACGTTTTATCCCAAAAGATAGGGTGGTGGTTCTTGGTCTTATTACCTCGAAAACTCCTGAACTTGAAAATAAAGATGACATAAAACGTCGAATTGATGAGGCCGCAAAATACATTAATCCAGACCAAATGTGCCTTAGTCCTCAATGTGGTTTTTCAAGTACTCATCATGGAAATAAACTTAGTCATGACCAACAGGCAAAAAAACTGGCTCTAGTAGTTGAAATCGCTGAGGAAGTTTGGGGGAGTAACTAGAGTAATTAATTAATCTTTTTCCTATTTCACCTAGACGGTATAGGACCCGGGTCATCGGAAATATCATCTGGGTGATTTTTAAACTTTCCGTGCTTGTTATAATAGGCATCAACTTTCATATGTTTGCCAACCACATATGGGGCTCCTTTTAGGAAATCGTATAGGGCTATTACGCCTCCTGTCCACATGGTGCGTATCATATGGAATTTTTTACGAGAAGCCCTTAAGGTTACCAAATCTGCATTTTCTACTGTATGAAAATTTTCTCTATCCTCAAGTGCTTCCTTAACTTTATGAGGTGCCGCCCAATTACACCGATAATGAATTTTTCCATCTGGGCGGATAATGTAAACTACATTTGGCATTGCGCCGTAAGCTCGATGAAAGTCGCCTTCATAGTTGTCCACTAAAATACGTCGATGTTCACCATAACGTGGTGCTATTAACTTTGCGGCGGCCATCTTTTCTTCCATATTTTTATGTTGGCCAAGCCGTTCGCCTGGATGAGCTTCTCTCACATAGATGACAACAAATTCAACGTCGTTTATTTCTTCGGCAATATCTTTCATATCAGGTATATTTTTTGTGTACATTGAGCAAGTTGACGACGCAGTTTCAATTACAACCCATTTACCAGCGAAGTCTGAAAGATTAACTATTCTTTCTGATTTCAAATCAATTAAAGGAAAATCTTTCAAAAGATCACCGGCTCTTGGGCCAATGAACATATCAAAATTATATTCGCTGGGCCTAAAACGTTTATTATTATAAACTGGTTTAGCCTGTTCCTTGTTCGTTGGCATCTATATTCCCCTCATCTTAATTGTAATCTTAAAATCTATCATATATCTGATACAATAATTTACACAGTTCAATATTATTTTAGTCCATTTTAAATTGGTGGCATGTAGCCAGAGGTTAATCCGCCATCAATAACCAATTCAGATCCAGTCATCATACGAGACTCATCAGATGCTAAATAAATAATCCCATAAGTTACATCTTCCGTACTCAATATTTCACCCAAAGGTATTTGTTCAGCAAGAATTTTATATGTTTCATTTTCATTCCCAACTTTTTCAGTAAATCGATTTAGTAAGGGTGTCTTTATGAAGGTGGGATGAACAGAGTTACAGCGAATATTATAACGGTGTCGTGCACAATGCAGAGCAATTGACTTAGTCATTGATCTCACCGCAGCTTTTGCACTACCATACCCCAAAGTCAAAGGATTACCCATAATTCCAACTGTAGATGAAATATTAACAATTGACCCCCCTCCGGCTTTTTTCATATAGGGAAAGACAAGTTTACAACCCCAAAAAACACTATCAACATCAACTTCTTGTAATAGCTTCCACTCGGAAAATTCAGTACTTTCAATATCGCCCCCTATACTTATTCCCGCGTTATTTATTAGAATATCGACATTACCAAATTCATTCGATGTTTTTTCTAGGATTTTCTTCCAGTCACGCTCTTTAGTTACATCATGTTTAAATGATATTGCAGCTCCAACTTGGCTCTTATTGATCTGAATAGCAGTGTCTCGGGCTGTCTCCTCATTTATGTCGGAAACAATTACGTTTGCACCTTCTTTTGCTAAATGAACGGCAGACGCACGGCCAAGACCGGATCCCGCTCCTGTGACTAAGGCTATTTTTCCATCGACACGGCCCATTACTGCTAAAGCCCTAAATGTTTCATTTCACCTACAGGATATCTTTCCCCTACTGTCTCACCTGCCGGAAATGTTTTTTCCAGTAATTTAATTTCTTCGTCTGTTAAGTTTACGTCAATTGCCCGTATATTTTCATCAAGGTACTTACGATGTTTAGTTCCGGGAATAGGAACGATTTGGTTATTTTTTGACAAAACCCATGCAAGTGCAATCTGGGCGGGTTTTAGGCCATTTTTCTCGGCTATAGACTCTATAATCGCTACCTTGACCTTGTTTTTCTTTATATTTTCCTCAAAAAATCTTGGGTGAGCTCGCCGGCGATCGGCTTCATTCAAATCATCTGAAGATTTAATTGTACCCGTAAGAAAGCCCCGACCTAATGGCGCATACGGTATTAAACTAATACCTGATTCTTCGCATAAAGGAAGTATTTCCGCTTCAACATCTCGCGTCCATAGAGAATACTCGGTTTCAACACATGTAATGGGCGATTCTTTATGAGCGCGTCGGATAGTTTCAGGGGCTGCTTCGGATAAGCCTATATAGCGGACTTTGCCTTCTTCAATCAAGCGTGCCATTGCACCTACTGTCTCTTCAATAGGAACCTCAGGATCAACACGGTGTTGCGAATATATATCAATATAATCTGTTCTTAATCTTTGAAGACTTTTATCACAGGCTTGTCGTACATATTCAGGTCGACCATTTTTACTGCGAGAGCCATCCGGATTAATTACGTTTCCAAATTTGGTATTAATGATAACTTCATTACGTCGGCTCTCAATGGCCGAAGAAATAAGTGTTTCATTTCTGCCATTACCGTACATGTCAGCTGTATTCAACAAATTCAAGCCAATATCCAAGGCATATTGAATCGTATCGATCGATTTATCCTCATCAATCTCCCCATATTGAATGCTCATACCCATGCACCCTAAGCCAATAGCAGGCACTTCAGGTCCCTTAACTCCTAATCTTCGTTTTTTCACCTTATCCTCATTATTTTCTATAGTTTATGACTAGCTGATTTTAATTCTTAAATCGCCTAATCCATCAATATGTCCTTCTATTGTATCTCCAGATTCTAATGGACCCACGCCTTCTGGAGTTCCCATAAAGATAAGATCCCCAGGCATTAATTTACAAAATTTAGACAAATAGCTAATAGTTTCAGCGACATTCCAAATATGCAAATCAAGAGTGCTTTGCTGCTTTATTTCTCCGTTGACTTTTATCCAGATTGCTCCGTTACCGGTATCTGGATGACCTACATCACTCACTGGCCTGAGGTCTGAGCATGGAGCTGAATGATCAAAGCTCTTCCCCATATCCCATGGTCGACCAGTTTTCTTTGCTTCGCTTTGAAGGTCGCGTCGAGTTAAATCGATGCCAACACCGTAACCCCAAACATGTTTCAAAGCATTTTCCTCAATGATATTATCTCCTGATTTGCCTATCGCTACTACAAGTTCAATCTCATAATGAAAATTTGTTGTCTGATTAGGGTAAGGAATAGTGGAGCCATTTTCAACAATCGCATCGGATGGTTTCATAAAAAAAAATGGAGCTTCGCGATCTGGATCGGCACCCATTTCGATAGCATGCGCACGGTAGTTCCGACCTACACAATATATACGTCGTATGGGAAAATGTTTTTTTCCCCCATCAATTCCAATCGATGATTGTGTTACCGATGAAATTGCATATTCCATTTTAATTATACTCCTATTAAATTACATTCTATCCAAATTATGGTTTTCCAAATAATCCATAAACTGACGAAACTGATAGGCTAAAATGCTTACCCTAATCAATTTAGTAAAATCTACTGCCGCAATATGGAATTTAAGGGCTCTTTCCTATTCATTTAATCGCAAAGAATTTATATGATGCACTATCATTATAATATTCAAGTTATTTATGCTCTTCAGGAAACCTCAAATTTTTTTCAATCAAGCGGACCCTATCTAGTTCGATCATAGCAGTTTTAGAATCTATCAGTTCAACTATCGCGTTCCCCTCCGATACTGAATCAGGAACAATCGAGTATCGCAAATATACTGATCCACCCATGGTTAGATTAAAAGACAAATCCTTTTCAGCATCTTTTAAATTGACGGTATGTTTGCCCGGTTTTACGTCATGGTAAAATACAGTTGAGGCAAAAGTATCGGCAATATTCTTGCCATCTAATTTAAACACTAACGGTTTTAGAAGCGCTAATGGGTTAAAACTTCTATATACGAAAATACGCCCCATGTCAGACTTCAAAGAGGGTATTTCGTCCTTTGCACTGTTAAATGGAATTCCTGTTGCACATCCTGATAAAGCAAATATCAATAAACAGGTGATAAAAAAATTTATGAAAAAATGATTGAATAAGATACGACTTTTTAACATTTTAATATGATCCCTAAAGTTTAGGCTCTCGATATTAGGCAAATAATTAAGCCCCATTTTCAAATTAATATATCAATTAGAATAGAATTAAGTAAATACTCTAAATTTTTGAAGTGTAATATACTTAAAGTCTTGATAATTTTTACTAAATTAAGTCCATTTATTTTTTTAGTCAAAACATAACTAGTAAATTGTTTAAATCTCATTCTTTAAGGCTTGACGTTTACGTCGATGTATTAGAAAAGGTTTAAACTTTACCTATGAAAGAATGTATACCATTTGGCATAGGTTCTTAACGATCTGAAAATTGTAAATTAGTAGAAGCAATCATAAACACGAGAAATTAGGTGCATGTGTATAAAATATTTTTAATTTTTTTGGGTCTGATTAGAAAAGGAGAGGTGGCCGAGTGGTTGAAGGCAGCAGTCTTGAAAACTGCCAGGCGTGTGAGCGTCTCGAGGGTTCGAATCCCTCTCTCTCCTCCATTACAATTATTTGTTAAATACTTTTACCCATAACTGCAATTAATAATTTTGGTTCAATATCCAAATTTAACTGACCAAGGTTCAAGGAGGGGAAGTACCCTTTCCATTTGAGTTTCATAATTTTTCCATCTACCAATAGAATCATTATAAAGACTTTGTGTTACCTGATTGTAGCTAGCAGTATTTATTTTTCTTCGAGATAAACCGGTCTGTTGATAATTCAGTAAATTTTCATGCCATCCAGTGTCCATGAAATTTAAGATAGGTTCTATTGAGCCTCGCATATTATGGATTAAATCCTCATATTTCAGGATCTCTACTTCAAGATCAAGGGCGTTAGAATAATGAACCCAAAGGGACATTACAGAATCGTAAAATTTGGCTGTTTTGTCTAATGACAAAAAATTGACCATCGCATCGTTCAATTCAAAGTTTTGCATAAAACAGCTTAAAACGCAGTCGTATGGATGCCTTAAAGTTAGAATAAATTTAGCTTTTGGAAAAACTCGGTGTATTAAGCCAACGTTAACAATATTTAGTGGATTTCGATCAATAATAAGATTTTGTTTAGAATCCTCTTTAGAGATATGGAAATAAAGCTCGTCAAAATACACTCTGTCTAGCTCAGATAATTGATCGTCTTTTAAATTACTCAGAAGATTTGGAGTCGCCAAGTCTCCAATGGTGTCGCACATCAGCTGGACCATCGGTTTTTCCTCAATGACCGATATTTCAGGGTGTGAACGTAATATAGTATCAATAAGTGTTGTGCCTGAACGAGGGAACCCAATGAGAAATACAAGTGAACGTTTGTCTGTTAGATCATTTGATTGAGGTTGTTTATTTTTTACAGCGCTCGACCATGATCCCGTTAATTGAGATATGTTCTCCAGGTAACGATGGCTGTTAATTTTTTTTACCCTCATTGGATTATTAATAACATTATTGGCAGTCTCAAATTGTCTAAAAGCTTTGGCAAACATACCTAGTTTATCATAGGTTTTCCCAAGAAGAGTTGAATATCCTGGCCTCACCATCGCTGGAAGTTCGTCAGGTTTTATACGTTCAAGGTTTTTTTGTGCATCATCAAACCTATTTTCCCTGTTAGCAAGTTGAGCCAAACGGTAAAGAAGATTTGGATCGTTATCCGGAAATGTTATTTGGGCATCGTTTATAGTTCTTCCTAATTCAGTAACCATATTATGTTTTTCATAAAGTTCACATAGATTATTTAGTGCTTCACTGTACTTGGGCTTTATTTCCATTGCTTTGGAAAAACTGGCAATTGCATCATCAAGGTTCCCGATATCTGTGAGTGTTAAACCAAGGTTATTTAGCCCTTCTGCATAATCGGGATTAATTGAGAGAGCCTTATTAAAGCTCTTTTTAGCTTCTTCAAGTTTGCCGAGATCTCTGAGAACAATACCCTTGTTAGAATGAATTACAGCATCATCGGGTTTGATCGTGAGGGCTTTATCAAAACTATTTATAGCCTCGCCAAATTTTCCAAGATCTCTTAGAGTAATACCCAAGTTTGAATGCACTTCGGGGTCACTGGGTTCTATACTGAGGGATTTTTTGAAGGTGGTTATGGCTTCTTCAAAATTTCCCACGGCTTTTTGGGCCAAGCCTAAGTTACTGTGTGCATTAGTATAATCAGGTTTAATTGCCAATGCCTTATTGAAACTCACAATGGCTTCATCGAAATTTCTCAGATTAGCAAGAGTTATACCTAAATTGTTATGTGCTTCATGGTGATCAGGCTTAATTTTTAAAGCCTGGGTGTAGTTTTCTATAGCTTCATGATGTTGTTGCAGATCTTTGTAAATGTTTCCAAGGTTAAAATATGCCTCATCATAATTTGAATTAATGGTAAGTGACTTTTTTACGAGATCAATGGCAGATTCGCTTTGCCCAACTTGATGAGCTAATATGCCGAGTAGATGCAGAGCCACAGCTTGATTGGGGTTATTTTTTAAAATCTGTCTATAAATAGTCTCAGCTTCAGCCAAGCGATCATTACTGTGGTGTTGTACAGCGATATTTAGGTTTTTTAGTTCGGCATCAGAGCCTTGATCAAAAGAACTGGATTCACTCATATTAATAAATTACTCGCCGTAGTTTAATATACTACGATTTTAGATACGCTCGGAGACCCAATCCAACACAATCGAAATCGCCTCTTTTAGCTTTTCTGGTTGGTCTTTATAATAATGATTCGCACCCAAAACCTCTTTCATCAATTTATCAGAACTAATCGAGCTTCGAAATATTTGTTGCGTATGGCTTGGCGGAGTTGCGTCATCCGCTTCATTTTCGATAAGTAACAGCGGTGTCTCTATTCTTTTGACACAAGCGAGACCGTCCGCATTTGAAAATTCAGACCATTGTGATAACCATGCCCTTAGAGTAGTAAAGCGAGCTAGTCCTATTGGACCTACATTCACCATTTTTGGGATTCCAAGAAAACACCAATTTGGTTTCCGTCCATTTGGTTCGAGATTATTGTCTAAAAATCGAGGGTCGGCCATTGTACGATTAACCATAAATGGGCGTTCAACTTCAATATCGTTATTTGTCTTTATTTCGGCTAATAGTTTTCTTGTTTGTTTAGTAATTTTTGAAATCCGTTTTTTTTGGGCAGCTCGAAACCGTTCGATAAAATTTTCATTATATGGTGGTTGATTGGGATTATCTAAATTGTACAAATCTAATTCAACTTCACGATCATCAGGATTTAACTCATCTTTAACTGAAGGATCTATCCATTCCGATAGGATTCGTGCCCGTCCAATATGAGCCGCAATAAATACGACTAAATCAGCAGGGATTAGCTTTGCCTTTGCTATAACTATTGGATCGCCTGCCGGTGTTTCAACTATCGTTGGGTTCAAAGCCTCGGCTTGGTAGAGCAAAGCTAGCGACCCCCCACCACTCCAACCCATTAAAACTATCTTTTTGTAGCCAAGGTGTTCTTTTGCATATCGGATATATTCTCCCAAATCAATGACAACTTTTTCCATTATTAGCGCTGTATCATTCTTAGCGTATCGGCTCCCACAACACATAATGTGTTGCCCAGCCGCAGCAAGTCCGATTGGAAATGGCATTAAGTTTAAAGTAGTTGCCGGGTGCATAAAAACAAAAAGCGTATCAGATTTTAGACCTTCTGGAATAATAAGTTGTCCTTCAAGAAAAACATAGCCCTGGCTTCCGACGAACCCATATGTCTCCGCAAATAAGGCTTGATCTTCAAACTTAACAATTATTGGTTTTCTAAAAATTTCATATTTCATATTTTGTCTACTGAAATAAATTGAATTCATTCTTTGATTAAATTAGAGAATTGTCGCAAAAATCTGCGATGATGTCCATTGAGGAAACAGAGCTCCCATCTATATTTTATCATTAATTTAAATTTTCACAGGAATAAAATCTATAGAAATCAGTTCAAATGATTGAGGAAAAAAGTTTGCATTTTCCCTTTATTTTTTAATTCGATAGAACCTCGATCCGTAACATCTGCTGATTGCTCTACAAATTCATGTGTTGCTTTTGAAATTTGAACCTTACCGGGTTCAGAGGAACTCTCTAATCGAGCAGCAACATTAACAGCGTCACCCCAAATATCAAAACCAGCATTTGAGAATCCCGCAATTAAAGGACCTGTATGTATACCCACTCTAATCTCCCAGGGGATTTGTCCTAGGACATTACGTTTAATATTTAAAGCCTTAACTATTTGGAGTATATCTAGCCCAGCTTTACAGGCTTCTAAGGCGTGCCCTTTACGTCCATCTGGAACGCCACCAACAGCCATATAGGAGTCCCCAATGGTTTTGATTTTTTTTAAGCCATAATTTTCAATGATTTGATCAAATGACATAAAAAATTCGTCTAATGTTTCAATTAATTCACCAGGTTCAATACTCTCAGTAATATTTGTAAATCCAACAAAATCAGTAAATAAAATTGTTGCTGAAGAATAGTAAGCACCTTCCATAGTTGATGATTCTATATTGCCTGAATCTTGTGCGGCAATATCTTGATTATTTGAATTTAATTCCAATAAGTTACTAACTTGATCTGATAACAGACGCAGACCTTCCTTTTGATTGTGACCTAGGTTGCCCGGTTGATTATCCATTACGCATAATGTTCCCACAGTAAAGCCACGTCTGGTTATAATAGGTGTTCCTGCGTAAAATTGAATATTTGGCGCCATTGGCATTTTATGAAAATTTTTAGTTTTATTGTGTTCCTTAACATTTTCAATGACCAATTGCTCCTTTGGTAACTCCAGTACATATTGGCATATGCTAATATCCCTTGGGATTTCCTTAAGCATTATTTTCTCTGGAATATTAAAGCCATGATTATTTTTTGAAATCTGGCTGCTATCGGTAAGCAAGTTAATCGTGCATTGTGGTTTTTCGGTTAAATAACAGGCTAATTCTGTAACATTGTTTAAGTGTCTATCATTGGTTACGTTTTTATCAATAAGGTCTAGGCGCTCTATTTCATCCAGTCGTTCGCTTTCACCTTCCAAACCTTTAACGGGATGAAGTCCAGCTTTTAAGCCTTGGGTTTTCATTAATGTGTGGAATTTATTTTTGAGGAAAGACATCAATAGATTTTTTTTTAAATAAGGGTTAATCTTGAAAAATAATATCTAAAATAAGCCTAAAACAGAGAATAACTTAGTATCCCCTTCTATCGCTGATTCCCGGATCACCAAACAAAAATGAAATAACGGCAAATATTGCAAATATTATCAAAGGAGCAATAGGAACACTAACAAAATCATTAGAAACAGCAATATGTATTAGAATGACAATTAATAGGCTAAATCCAATAGAAGCGCCAAAAAGTATGCGCTTTGCTGCACTTGTTACGTTAGTTCGAGCTAAGAACAAAATAATTCCAATGAACATCGAACCAGCAGCTAAAATTTCGCGTAACACTGCTCCAACTTCAATCGCTTCAGCTGTAGACGTAGGAAACATGGCTTTCGTTATAGGTATAGAGAAAAAATAAAAGCAAAGTCCCTGAAAGAACATTACCAAACCGATAACTGTTAATGCAGCCTTTGCTGACATCTTAATCCCCTGGGTGCTGTATAATTTTGTTTCTTAGTATCATATACTTAGTTTGATAATAATTGATAGTATTAATTTATTTATTTGACCCTTTTATCCCGGATACGTTTTGCCTTAAATTCAGTTTTTGGCAATGTGTTGGGTGCTAGTATTTCTACTGCTACTGTGACTTCACAACGGGTTTTGATTTCGTTAATGAGTTGCTCGGATACGTCATCAACATGTTCAATTCGAGCCGTCATAATATCTAAGCCTGAATCTGTGGTTTCTATTAAAATCTCATATTCATCCCCTATGTTGGGGATGCCACGTATGGCCTGCTCTAGCTGAACTGGATACATTTTTATACCCCTCAAATTTATTAGATCGTCCGATCGACCGGCAAAAGAACCCATAGCTCTAACGTGGGTTCGCCCGCAGTCGCATTTTTTGGTTGAATAAATGGTATAATCACCCACATTAAATCGCAGTTGCAGGGAACTTTCAGAATTTAGGTTGGTGCATACGGTGATTCCTCGATCCCCCTCCTCAACCAGATCTAATGTATCAGGATCGACGAGTTCCCATATCTGATGATCTTCCATAAGGTGCGTTGCTACGAGATCATTTGAAACTTCTGAATGAGAACATGAGTAACCACCGCTATGTGGAGCTGCTTCAGTACAGCCATAAAATTCTTTAATTTCAGCACTCCATAGATCTTTTAAGCGATTGCGAGTGTTGATTATTCCGGTCCCTGGTTCGCCGCCAACAAATAACATCCGAATAGAACTTGCAGCCGGATCGATACCCTTCTCTTCCATTACCCGGCCAAGATGGAGGGCATAAGATGTCGTGCAACACAACACTGTCGGCTTAAATCGTTCTATGAGATTTGCTCGCATATCTGTTGTCATTCCACCTCCAGGAATCGAAGCGACGTTCATCCTTTGTAATGCATACTGAACACCCCAGGCAAAAACATGGGGACCATAACCAGACGCTAGAAAGACAGTATCATTTGGCCTTACTCCGAAAGAATAAATAGCGCGAGCATTCGCCCACTCCCAAAGATCACGATCAATATGAGAATACCGAAATACTCTAGGAACTCCGCTCGAACCCGAAGAAGAAAAAAGCATCCAACCACGCTTATTCCAAAGGTGTTCATCCATTGTTGAATATGAACCATAGGGAGGGTTTTTCTCCACATCCTCCATCATTTCTAATTTATCAACAACCGGCCATTTTGAAAGATCATCTATACTTTGGATATCAGTTGGAACCAAATCTAGTCGATCAAACCGCCTCTTATAAAATTCACTGTTTTCATAGAGGAATGGAGTGAGGAGCTTCAATTTTGCATTTTGAATTCCTATTAATTCATCTCTGCTTATGGATTCCAGTTGAGGTGACCAGATTTGATCAGTTACAGGACCAGCTGAATCCAACTTATATTTAGCAAGTACTTCGAGCCAAGCATTTCGTGTCTGATCTTTAAGACTATTTGACATTGGCATCTCCATCTTTTGTTGATCTATTGATTTTTAGTTATATTTATTGAAAATAATAAACAGTTTATAACGAGTTTTTAAAGGATTTAATTAATGTCATTGAGAACGACACCCCCATTTAGAGCAGATCACGTTGGAAGTCTTTTGCGTCCAAAATCCATTAATGACGCTTTTAAACGTTACAAAGAAGGTTCGATTGATCGCGATGGCGTTATAGCTGTAGAGAATGCTGCAATTAAGGATGCGATAGAGCTACAACGAGACGTTGGATTAAAATTGGTAACGGACGGTGAGTTTAGAAGGGCTTCATATTGGTCAACATTTGTTGATCGCGTAAATGGGTTTGAAATTGCTGATTCAAATTTTACATTTCACGATGAAAATGGTGAAGAACAAAATTTTACTGCTCCGATAGTAACTGATAAGATATCACGCACAGTATCAATCGCTGGTGACGAATTTGATTTCTTAAAAGCTAATTCTAGTCAAATACCAAAAATTACGATCGTCTCTCCACCAACCTTGCATATGTTTCGATTGGACAAAACCATTCAGCCTGGCATCTATGAAACGACAAAAGAATATTTTTCTGATTTATCTAAAGTCTATCAGGAAGAAATAAATGCTCTTGCAAGTGCTGGTTGCACATATATCCAATTGGATGATGTTCCCATTCCCATGTTAAGCGACCCAAAAGTTCAACATAAAGTAGAAGCGGCAGGCCTAAATCCTGTTCAATTAATGAATGATTATATTGACTTATTTAATGATTGCTTAATGAAACGACCTGAAGGAGTAACTGTTGCTATTCATATGTGCCGAGGAAATTATAAAGGTAAATTCCTATCTGAAGGGGGATATGAGGCATTTGCCGAAAAATTCTTTAACAAACTTGACGTTAATGCATTCTTTTTAGAATATGATTCTCCGCGAGCAGGAGACTTTGAGCCGCTAAAATTTGTCCCAGAAGACAAAGTCGTAGTCCTCGGGTTAGTATCCAGTAAGACGCCTCAAATGGAATCACATGATGAATTGAGATCACGAATAGATGAAGCCTCAAGATTTATAGATATGGATCAGCTAGCTTTAAGTCCTCAATGTGGATTTGCAAGCACAGTAGCGGGTAATCCTATTACAATAGATGATCAAAAGAAAAAACTCGAACTAGTTGTTGCTGTAGCCGAAAAAGTTTGGTCTTAAATTTTAAAAACCTTCCAAAATTTATGTATTTGACGTATATGACCTATAAATCTATGTAATATAAAATAAAAATTTTCAGAGTTTGTTTGCTAGTCTTAGTTAGAAAAAGTAAACACAGTGGATGGCTCCAACTGAACCTTCTTTGACACGGATTCTAATAGTACTCGGTGGGTTAGCTTTATTAAGCCCACTGGCATTGGATGCTTTTTTGCCGGCTGTCAATGATGCAGCAGTCGACCTAAATACCACTATTGGCCAAATAATGATGTCATGGGGAATATTGTCCATTGGTAGCGGCATCGGCCAAATTATTCACGGACCATTGTCTGACCGATTTGGACGAAAACCGATCATCATTGGCAGTTTAATAACTTATTTTTTAACGTCTATCTTATCGATTTTAGTTGAAAGTCTGGGACCATTTTATGTTCTACGATTTGTCCAGGGGTTCGCAATGGCTGCAACGATGATACTTATGCGTGCGGTCGTCCGGGATCTCTATAGTGTTAGAAAAGGAGCTAAGATATTTGCTAATCTTTTTGTTATATTAGCTGCCGTTCCAGTTATTGCGCCGATAATCAGCGGCCATCTAACAACATGGTTTGGCTGGGAATCAATATTCATCATGATGGCCAGTATATCGGGGATTGTACTTCTTATTATAGTATTTTTTCTCGAAGAAAGCTTGCTTAGGAAAGATGTTCAAGCCTTAAATTTAAACAAACTTAAGTCTAACTTTATTGAAATTATTTCGGAACGTAATTTTATAACCTTCCTTTTAATTGGTGTAGGAGCCTATATTGGTTTATTTGCAATATTAACTGGAATTGCGCCCGTGATGGTTGGAATGCTCAATCAAACAGCAGAAAATTTTGGGTATCAATTTGGGGCAATTATGACGGGCCACTTAATAGCAGCAACGTTTACAGGAAAATTAATTGAAAAATTTGGGATAAGGAAACTCCTCCTTATAGGTATATCAATTAGTTTAGTCGGTGGAATAAGCTTGTTTGGTATAGTAATTTCAAATCAAATAACTGTTATTTCAATTCTTCTTCCTTCAACAGTATATTTAGTCGGATTTGCACTAACTATCCCAGGCATGACCGCAGGAGCTTTGTCTAATTTTCAACATATGGCGGGACGTGCCACATCACTTCTTGGTTTTATCCAGCAAGGTACAGGTGCAATTGTGGCCGTTACTCTCAGTTTTGTAGCCGATGGTAGCAATGCGATGCCTGTTGCCTTAGTTTTAGTGGTTGGTTCCCTCTTCGCATTTATAGCGTTTGTTACTAAAATTTCCAAAGTTGTTTTGCAAGAATGAATTTAGCTTATGCCGACACCTAAAATATACTTTTTCTACGCTGTAGCTCTCGGGTTCTTAACGATGACCGGGCCGGTGGCAATAGACTTGTTTTTGCCGGCTATCCCTATAATCGCCGAGAGTTTTCATATTAGCACGGTGTCTGTAGAACTCTCTTTGACAGCTATTTTTGCAGGAAATGCTCTAGGTCAATTAGTCTATGGTCCTCTTTCCGATCGGTTTGGAAGGAAACCAATTATATTATCTGCTATGCTAATTTATTTTATTTCTGCCATCGGATCAGGTTTCGCTAGTAATATTGAAACTCTTATCGTCTGGCGGTTTATCCAAGGCTTAATAATGGCGTCTGGTAGAATATTGGCTAATGCTGTTGCCCGTGATCTATATAACGAAGAAAGATTAACAAAACTAATCACACTTATTATGTTTGTTAGTATTTTTTCATCAATAGGGTCCGCTCCTTTTGGGGGTTACCTTTCAGAAAAATATTCGTGGCAAACTATCTTTTGGTTCATGTCATTTTATGCTGTTGGGACATTCTTAATTTTTCTTTTCTTTTTCAAAGAAACGATACCAGCAAAGGACTATAAAGCACTGAATATTAATGATTTAATTAACAACTTTTCATTGGTTATTTCAAACCGTCAATTTTACTTGAACGTTATCTGTGGTGGCTTTGCACTTGGGGGTATAGTCGCCTATCTTAACTCATCGTCCGGGGTACTTATTAAGGGGTTTGGACTGTCACCTTTTATTTTTGGTTTAACATTCTCTGCAGTTATAACAAGTCAAGCGGCTGCGACTTTGATTGCAGGAAAATTAATCGATCACGTTGACAGAAATCGTTTGATGAAGTTTAGCTCCTTGATAGTTGCTTGTGCGGGAGTAACTATGTTCGTACTGTCTATAAACAACGTAAATCATGCGGCAGCCGTTACTGTTCCGATGATCGTTTTCGCTATGGGGTTTGCAATTTTATGGCCTCAGACCGTTTCTGCCTGTTTAGATCCTTTTCCTATGAATGCAGGCACCGCATCAACCCTTCAGGGTTTTATACAAAATTCAATGGCAACGTTAGTTTCAGCAATTTTATCAATTTTCTCGGGTAGTTTGGCTATTCCTATGAGCACAGCGATCGCAGGTAGTGGTATATTGGCTTTTTGCACGTGCATACTTTCACTAAAACTCGCTAACCGTTAATGAACAACATTCGATTTTATATATTTGTAACTTTAGTTGCAGGATTTTCCTCCTTAAACCCGGTTGCTATCGATATATTTTTACCCGCGATGCCTGCTATAGCTTTATCAATGGCGGTTGAACCCGGGATTGTCGGGATGAGTATTGGTATTTTTACTATTGGCACCGCAATTGGACAAATTATGTTTGGCCCAATTTCAGATCGATTTGGCCGAAAGCCCGTTGTCATTTTTGGCCTATTATTATATATAGTTGCAGCTATTGTAGCTCCCTACTCTTCAAACATTGAAATTCTTTCATCAGTTCGATTCATTCAAGGAGTAGGCGCTGCTTCTGGAAGAATAATTGCTGTCGCGATCGTTAGAGATCTGCATACGCGCGAAGAAGCGGCGAAGCTGTTGTCCCATATTTGGATGGTATCAACTTTTATGCCCATAGTGAATCCATTTATAGGTAGTATTCTGGTTCGCTACTTCGATTGGTCTTCAGTTTTCATCTGTATGGCAATTTTTGCCGGTGTTATAGTCGTTCTCACAGTTTTATATTTTAAAGAGACACTAATTCAGAAAAATCTTAACGCTTTGAATCCTATTCAAATGTTAGGCAATTTTAAAACAATTGGAACAAATAGGACTTTCTTAATATACATGCTGATCGGGTCTATCTCGGTAAGCTCTCTATACGGTTTTCTCGCAAATGTCGCTGATCTATTAATTACACAGTATAAACAATCGCCAACAGTCTTTGCCGGACAATTTGCTATTGTCATGTTGGGAAGTTTAATTGGATCTTATATAAGCGGACGTTTATCCATAAAGCTTGGCATCAATAGGGTAATTAAAATTGGAATTCTAATTACGGCCTCTGCTAGTACAGCTTTTCTAATTTTAACCTTAAGTGGAATATTTACCGTAGCAGCGGTTATTTTACCATATACAATACAGCGTGTTGGCGAAGCAATGATCTCAGCACAGACCATGGCCGGCTCCATTAGTCCGTTCCCCCAAAACGCAGGGGCAGCGTCATCTGCTCTAGGGTTTTGTCGGCAGATGACTGGAGCAATGATGGCGATTTTGGTTGGCTATTTTGCCGATGGAACACCATTTCCAATGGCAATCGCAATGATTTTTGGAGGAATAGTTCCAGCAGGAATTTATTTCCTATTTAAACCACACATCAACTAATGATAAACATTAAATAGGCAAAACAAAATAAACTCAGTATTGCGGTAAACTCAGCCGACGTTTTTAGCAGTTTCATTTTAGTTCCTCGCACAAATTAAACAAATGTATTTTCAAATAAATTTTTTTACCAAATTTTAAATGCAGGTTTGATGCCAAAAGGAAAAAATATAGACTTTGAATACCGCAAAACCGTTAAATTGTATGAATTAAAAGTTTAACAAGATAAAATTTATTAGGAGAGTTTTTGTTCCAAAAGCTTAATCGGGATTAGGTTCTGGAAAATTTTTTGGCCAATTCTTTATAGTCGTAACCAGGTAATTTTTTACTTTCTGGGGGTCAAGGTGGACCGAACTTTTTATCTTGTCAACCTCCTCTTGATCTTCAATTGGCACTTTAAGTGAATCCATTATTCTATTGAAAAAATTAAAAAAACTACAAATTAAGGTTAGCTCTACAAGTTCTTGCTCATCAAATTCTTTTTTAACCCTTTCATATACGCCGTTATCTTCTTTGGCGGTATTTAATGTTACGTGAGTGGCCCATAACAGTGCCACTTTTTCCCTTTCTGTAAACAAATTAGAAGTTAGATATTCGTCAGAGCCGATTTCAATAACTTGTTCTTCTGTAATTCCAGCCGCTTGACCAAGCGACGTATTGTGGGCAAATCAATAACTACACTGGTTCAAATGACTTGTTTTTATAACCACCATTTCCTTCAATTTGGAAGTAAGTATACTGCCTGCACCCTCACGCTGAACTGTTGCATTAAAAGGTACTAACATTTTCGCTACTAATGGTGAGCGGGCTAAAGTTCGATATGAATTTGGAACTCTTCCGAGCATTGCGGTTACTGCACCAAACATATTCTGAATTTCTTGATCATCTATGTCCAAATCTACCATTTTAATACGTGACATTATTGTCCCCTCTCTGATGCTTTTTAAATGGTTTATCCGCTAATTCATTGGTTTTATTTCTAAAAAAGCCAATGAATTTGACTTTCGAACGGCTCAACATTTGTAATACCCCATTCTGCAGTGTAAACAAGCATCAAATACAAAAATTAACTTAACGATAGGAGGATTTATATAGTGGCTTTAATTTCTATTCCTACCAACGAAAAGGCTACAACGTTGCAAAATCTTATTTTTAGACATTCAAAAATTCTTTTTGGTCGGGTTGCAAATGCGGTTCGCGTTGGCTCCCACTCACCTAAGTTAATGCAAATTTTATTTGGGTTTATTGTTTCAAGTTTAAGAGAGGAAATTACTGAAAATCTTCCAGTTAAGACAAAATGTTTGGTCATTTTGAAAACTTCGACCTTAAATGGTTGCGATTATTGAACTGGGCACAATGAAACGCTCGGTCGAGCGTTGAATTTTAGCGAAGATCTAATAGAAGCAGTTTCAGGCGATTATATGAACTCAAAAATATTTACAAATGAAGAAAAAGCAGCGATGAGATGGGCTGAAGTAATGACAGAAAAACTGTATCAAGGTTCTCCTAAAAACCCGCCTCAGCATCATGAGGCGATAAATAATTTAAAAAAATACTATAACGAAAGTCAAATTGTTGAATTATCATTTGTATCCGGTTTTTTTAATTTTTGGAATCGATTTACCGATGCCCTCGAAATCGATATTGAACAAGGGTCATTAATGACTTCATTTTCTAAATCCACAAAGATTAATCCTAAAGAGTTTGACGCTTATATGCTGGAATGCTGGTGGAATAATCAGCTCAATAAAAATTAAATTAATAATTAAAATACGAGCTATATATCTTAATCACGAAAGTGAAACTCTACAGTTGATTGACCTTACAAATTTAATTCCAAATGCAATGCTTAAATATGTTTGAGATGAAGTACTATAGATAATTAATATATTGTGTATATTTCTCTTATCGTTATCTTTTGCTCTAATACTCATCCTCTTCAGTGATATTATCATCAAACCTTTGTTTTTTAGGTGCATCGGGAACATTTCCAGTTGCAGCAACATTCACTACAGGTCCTTCTCCAAACTCATCTGTTGATGAGAGACTATCCATTTCGTCCTCATCAGGATCATCTGGCTCTACATATCTCTGTAGACCTAAAACCAAATTTTCTTCGAGTTCTTTTGTATCAATTGTTTCCTCTGCAATCTCACGTAAGGCAATAACGCAGTTCTTATCGTTATCTCTTTCCACAGTTAGTTCGGCTCCAGAAGATAGTGTTCGAGCACGTTGTGCTGCAATCATTACAAGTTCAAATCGATTGTCAATTTTGTCTATACAATCTTCAACAGTAACTCGAGCCATAACAACCTTTTCCTTCTATTATTTGAAATTACACAAACTCAAAGACACCCAAGGTGACTTGTATAATATGGTTTACAGAAAAAACAAGTCATTCACTCAGAAAGTTTTCTTATTCTTTGATCGGATACCATTTTCCTAAATTCAATAATTTTTGTTCCAGTGACAGGATGTCTCCATTTAGGAGCTATTTCAATTAAGGGTATAACAACAAATGCTCTTTGTGTTAACTTGGGATGAGGTAATGTTAAAGTTTTGGTTTCAATCTTCTCCTTGTTAAAAGCTATTAGGTCTAAATCAATAATACGAGCAGCATTTTTTCCCGTTCGCACTCTTCCCATCTGCAGTTCAATCCGCAAAAGTAACTTAAGTAAGTTTAAACTATTTAATTGTGTGTTTACCGAGATTAATCCATTGATGAAGTTTGGTTGCAAGGAAGATGGTATAGGAG
>CAZXGI010000003.1:2169-29062 GCA_964639965.1 uncultured Rhodospirillaceae bacterium | reverse complement strand
TATCATGCATGAGAATAATTACGTAAGTATTTAATCTGATTGCTTTTGAATCAAAACATAAAACAAGACCTTAACTTGGAGTGCTTAATTAAGAAATTGCTTAGATCCTAAAATTCGAAATAGAACATAATCATATACGTGCATATTTTAACGCTGATGCCAATAAATTAAAATTTAAGTTTTACAATGCAAGAATCACAAATAGAAAAACCTCCTTATGACTGCGATCGTTG
Source organism: uncultured Rhodospirillaceae bacterium (assembly GCA_964639965.1). GTDB lineage: Bacteria > Pseudomonadota > Alphaproteobacteria > Rhodospirillales > UBA2165 > TMED23. The sequence goes on along the minus strand of CAZXGI010000003.1, from coordinate 28,829 downwards.
TTCTAGATTACGATCAAATATACTCCAAATAAGATCAAAAGAGCCCGAATGGCACAACGGCCCAGTAAATTCCTTTGGTAATTTGAACGCTAAATTGTTGATTGTGGGTTTAGCGCCGGGATTGAAAGGAGCTAATCGGACAGGAAGAGTATTTACAGGTGATCAATCTGGATATTTATTATATACTACATTATTGAAATTTGGACTTGCCTCAGGTACTTATGACAGTTCTGGGCAAGATAGTTTGGTTCTAAAAAACTGTCGAATTACGAACGCTGTTAGATGTTTACCTCCAGAAAATAAACCAAATAGATCTGAATTAGAAAATTGCTCATCTTTTCTTTTTAATGAATTAAAAAATATGCCAAATTTAAAAGTAGTTCTTGCTCTTGGCGTTATAGCCCATCAAGCAATTTTATCTACTTTAGCTAAACCCAAGTCCTTATTCAAATTTAAACACAATACCTTTTATCAATTAGAAAACATGATTATAGGCAACAGCTATCATTGTTCTCGCTACAATATGAACACAGGACGATTGACCGAAGTAATGTTCCATGATGTATTTAGGAATATCTTAACTTACATATAACCAAACGGTTGTGCTTAATGGAATTTGGCATACAGTTTTTCCCTGATATTACTTCAGAACAGAAACAAGCCGATCAATATTGGAAGGAATGTTTGCACCTTACTTCATTAGCTGATCAGTATAGATATACCCACATTCGAACGGTTGAACACCATTTTGTTAGCTATGGTGGTTATTCACCTAATCCACACGTATTTCTAGCTGCTGCGGCAATGCGCACTCAAAAAGCCAAACTTATTACGGGAGCAGTTCTTCCTATATTTAATAATCCCTTAAAAATAGCTGGCGAAATCGGAATGTTAGATGCAATTTCTGGCGGACGATTGGAATGCGGTTTTGCGCGCGCATTTTTGCCGCATGAATTTGAAGGTTTTGGCCGCTCACTTGATGAAAGCAAGGCTCGTTTTTCAGAAGGTCTTGAACAAGTACGCCAACTGCTTGAGAACGAAAATGTTTCTTCAGACGGAGAATTTCATAGCTACAATAATATAACCATAACACCGCGCCCAACCCAAAAACCGCGACCACCCTTTTGGATTGCTGCTTTAATCACCCCATCTTCTTTTGAATTTGCTGGTAGGATGGGTTTTAACGTTATGGCCATACCGCTCACTGGTGGGAAAATGAACGAGCTTATTGAAATTTATCGTCAAGCCTGGAAAGCTGCCGGACATGAGGGAAACGGTCGAGTAATGCTAGCTCATCATATGTTCTGCCATGAAGATAGAGAGAGAGCATATGAAATCTCGCGAGATCCTTTAAATCGATATTTAAAATCAGTAGTAAACTCTGCTTCTCCATGGCTTACCGGAAATAACTCAGCAGATTATCCTGGCTACGATAAAATAATAGAACAACTTTCAAAGGAGACATTTGAGAGTCAAGTTGAGAAAGGAGCGGCTTTTGTAGGAACTCCCAAGGACATAAAAGAACAAATTAGCGATTACATTCAATTAACAGGTGGTTTTGAAATAGCATCATTGCAAATTAATTTTAATGATTTAAATATCGAACATGCTGAAGCTTCGATGCGACTCTTTGGAGAGAAAGTTATTCCAAATTTTTGAGTTCGTAGATATTAATAATAAATTAGGTTACATTTCGTTTTGCTAATTGGTAAGTTGTGTTATATCCAGTTCGACATTATTTTTACTAAACATTTTAGTGGAGTTTGCCATTGGAAATAATCTGCCTTGACCTAGAAGGTGTTATTACTCCGGAAATATGGGTTAATGTAGCCGAGAAAACTGGGATTGATAATCTACGTGCTACAACCCGTGATATACCTGATTATAATGAGTTAATGCAACAACGCCTCCGTATAATGAGGGAAAACAAACTAGGACTTCCCATGATACAAGAAGTCATTGATAGCCTAGAACCATTAGAAGGAGCCATCGAATTTTTGGATAATCTTCGTGAAATTTTCCAAGTTGTTATACTATCCGATACTTTTTATGAATTTGCAGTACCTTTTATGAAAAAGCTAGGACAGCCAACCCTCTTTTGTCACAGACTTGAAACTAACTCGGACGGAGATATTGTAAATTATCACTTAAGAATGAAGGACCATAAGCGTGAGGCGGTAAAGGCATTTCATTCTCTAAATTATCTAGTATACGCGGCAGGCGATTCCTATAATGATACCTCAATGTTAAGTGAGGCTGACCAAGGCTTTCTATTTATGGCTCCTGAAAATGTAATAAAAGAATTTCCACAATTTTCATCAATAACAACGTATAAGAAACTTCAGTCAGAATTTATGCGAGTTAGTCTGCGTTTTGACGAGTAGACAAATAGCTTAAGTAATTAACCTTCCCTAACAACAATTTGGGGGAACACGCAAAAAATAATCAGGGAATATAAATAGGAGTTTGTAATGATTGATGTTTACTCTTGGGCTACTCCAAATGGCCGAAAGGTTCACATTATGTTAGAAGAATGTGCGTTAAAATATACAGCTCATCCCATAGATATAGGAAAAGGCCAGCAATTTGAACCCGATTTTCTGAAGATTTCACCTAATAATAGAATTCCAGCAATAATAGATAAAGATGGCCCCGATGGTAAGCCTATCTCTCTTTTTGAATCTGGGGCTATTTTGATCTATTTGGCTGAAAAATCCGACAAATTTTTGCCTAGAGATATACGATTGAAATACAAGACCTTGCAGTGGCTAATGTTTCAAATGGGGGGTGTCGGACCAATGTTTGGCCAATCTAATCATTTTTCACACTATGCAATTGAAAAAATTCCGTATGCGATAGATCGTTATGTTAATGAATCGAAACGACTTTATGGAGTGATGGATAAACATTTAGCAAATTCAGAATATTTAGCAGGTGAACAATATTCAATAGCAGATATTGCAACACATCCTTGGGCCCAAGGTTTTGAGAGGCGTGGTGTCGATGAAAATGATTATCCAAATGTGAAGCGATGGGTAAAATTAATCCATAAAAGGCCTGCAGTGAAACGAGGTATTAATGTGTTGGCTAATGAGCGTCCTTCAGGCAATTTTACGGCAGAAGAACGCGAAATTTTGTTTGGAAAAACACAATTCAAAAAAAGATAACCTAAATATTTTTATTCCGCATAATTCGGGCTTGATTGCGTCTCCAGTCACGCTCCTTTTCTGTCTGACGTTTATCGTATTGGCGTTTACCCTTGGCCAACCCTAGATCGACTTTCAACATGCCTCGCTTATTAAAATAAAGTGACAACGGAATTATTGTAGCCCCCTCACGACTAACAGCATTAATCATTTTTGTTAATTCCTTTTTATGCAATAATAATTTTCGTGGTCGACGAGTTTCATGTTGATCTCGACCTCCAGCTTTATACTCTGGAATATAAGCGTTGATCAGAAATAATTCGCCATTTTCTTCTGATGCATATGATTCTTCAATACTTGAACGACCGGTTCGGATTGATTTTATTTCAGTACCCTGTAACATAATTCCCGCTTCAATATTGTTTTCAATGAAATAATTGTGGCGTGCTTTACGATTCCGAGCTACTGTATTTTCTTGAGATTTTTTCTTTTTGCTCATAAGATTTCACTCTATTCGAGTATACCTGCTCCTCTAAGTGCCAATTTTATTTTATCTTTGCTGGCGTCCGAAATTTCGCATATTGGAAGACGAGCAAAAGATGATCCGTGGCCTAAGAGCTCAGCAGCATATTTTACTGGCCCTGGCGAAGTCTCACAAAACATTGCTGAATGAATGGGCATAAGCGTACTTTGTATCTTCATTGCTCTATTGATATCTCCTTCAAACCAAGCAGATTGCATCTCAGCGCAAAGTTTAGGCGCTATATTTCCAGTGACAGAAATACATCCATGGCCACCGGCTGCATTAAAAGGAATTGCAGTTCCATCTTCTCCTGAAAGTTGGCAGAAATTGTGACCACATGCCGAGGAAGTCAAAATCGGCCGATTTAGATCACTGGTAGCATCTTTAACACCAACTATATTTGGCAATTTTGACAGTCTAGCCATTGTATCCACGGTCATGTCAACAATACTTCTGGCCGGTATATTATATATTATTATAGGAATATCCGCTTGACTTTGGATAGCGTCATAATGCCGATACAAACCTTCTTGGGTAGGTTTATTGTAGTAAGGAGTAACGACAAGAGCAGCATCAGCACCAGCACTTTTTGCATGTTGGGATAACATTATGGCTTCAGCTGTGGAGTTCGATCCAGCACCTGCAATAACAGGGACCCGTCCCTCAGCAACTTCGATACAGACCTCTACTACTCGCATGTGTTCTTCATGACTAACTGTCGGAGATTCACCGGTGGTTCCAACTGGAACTAGCCCGTTAGTACCTTCTGAAATTTGCCATTCTACAAATTTACGAAAGGTTTTTTCATCAAACTCGCCATCAATAAATGGTGTGATCAAGGCGACAAATGATCCGTTAAACATTATTTCCTCCTAGGGTTTTGCATCGAACATATAGTCAGCATTAATTAGGCACAATAAATGTAATGCTACAAATCAAATAATAAAACAATTAACCAATAGAGGCCTTGGCCTACAATCTCAACTAATATAAATAAGAAACTTATAGGAAGTTTAAGTATTTAAGGTAATCAAATCCAATGAAATGTTATAGGTCGACTGCTTTGTGTATCTTATTTTCATTAGTTCTCGCTTATGATATTTCTGGCCATGCTTCATCCGCTCAATACATTCAGAAACCAACCGATAAACCAACCAAACTCATAAAAACCGATATTGCCGCTGCAAATATTATAAAGAAATCGATAAAAAAACAAAATTGGCAAATTGCAAAAAAATATATTTTAAAAATTAAAAATCCACACTTACAGAAGGCCTTATATTGGCGTCTATATTTAGCTAATAATTCAAGGACAAATTTTTTTGAAATCGCAAGATTAATTAAAGAAAATCCTAATTGGCCGTCAATAAATCGGCTCCGGAAAAGAGCTGAAGAGGCTATGCAGCCAAGAATGAATCCGGAACTTATTATAAATTGGTTTAAAGATTACCCACCCTTGACTACTTATGGCGCTATCCGTTTGGGCGAAGCTTTATTAGTTTTAAAAAAAAAGAAAGATGCTATTCAGATGCTTCGCAAAACTTGGGTTGAACGTAATTTTGGTGCTAAACAAGAACGACAATTCTATAGAAAATACCGGAGATTTTTAACTCGCCAAGATCATATTGACCGACTTGAACGCTTATTGTGGAATGGCCAATACTATCCTGTGAGAAGAATGTTACACAAAGTAAATAAGAATTATCGTGCGCTAGCCTTCGCTAGAATAACATTAAGACGATATCAAGGATCCGTAGATCAAGCTATTTCGAAAGTTCCCAAAAATTTATTAAACGATCAAGGCCTTATTTTCGAGCGATTTCGTTGGAGAAGACGAAAAGGTCGCGATAAAGATGCCATTAAGCTTTTAAAAACCTTACCTGAAACCCTCATTCATCCTGAACGTTGGTGGAGAGAAAAAGTTGTCATTGTTCGGCGATTGTTGCAGGTAGGACATATAAGTGAAGCTTACAATATTGCGAGCAAACACCGCTTGGATTCCGGCAAATCTTTCGTTGAAGCAGAGTGGTTATCTGGATGGATTGCACTTCAATTTTTAAATGAGAGTAATAGAGCGCTAAATCATTTTAAAGCCGTTTACAGAGCATCTCGTTACCCGATCAGCCGTTCCCGTGGAGCTTATTGGGCAGGCAGAGCTAGTGAAATACTGGAAGACCAAATGCTAACCGAAAGTTGGTATAAAAAAGCGGCAAAATACTCTCTTACGTACTACGGTCAGCTCGCCATCATAAAACTCAGATCGGAAGAAACAAATTTTCTCCATGAAGAAAATTCTATCGAAAGGGAATACAACATTAAGTTTAAAACACACGAGTTAGTTAAAGTCGTCAATGTTTTAGGAAAAGCAAAGTTATTTGAGTATATAAATCCATTTATCAAAAAACTTAACCAACTAGAATCTTCTGCTAATTGGCATAATAGCATTGCAGTTTTATCTAGAAAAAACGGACGCTCAGACTTAGCTGTTTATACTGCAAAACAGGCATATCGTCGGGGCTTTACTTTAATTAAAGAAGGATATCCAGTTCTTGATAATATTAAACACTTTAAAATTTCGACGCCTCTACTCTTGGCTATCATCAGGCAAGAAAGCGCTTTCAATATTAAAGCAATAAGTCGTGCTGGCGCTCGAGGTTTAATGCAAATAATGCCTGCGACAGCAAGGCGTATCGCTAAAATGAATAAAATCCCATATTCCAAAGAAAAACTAACTACAGACGTTGAATATAACCTTAAATTTGGACAAATTTACCTTGCGGGATTACTTTCGCAATATGAAAGATCGCACGTACTTTCATTGGCTGCTTACAACGCGGGTCCAGCTCGAGCAAACAGGTGGATAAAAAGAAATGGAGATCCGAGAGAAATAAATGTAGATCAGATCGATTGGGTGGAAATGATTCCTTTTAAGGAGACACGTAATTATGTTCAGCGAGTCATTGAAAATTTCAATGTCTATCAAAATTTTAGAATTAGATGAAGAATATCTTTTCATAAACACTGATTTTGTATCTAGGAGATTTTATTTTAGTGAAAAACATAACATACAAAGATATTGAGCTAGCTGGTAAAAGACTCACCGGTAATATCGTTAAGACACCCCTATTAGAATCTGATCGGATAAATGCCCTCCTTAATTGCCGGGTTTTGATTAAAGCTGAAAATCTCCAGAGAACAGGTTCTTTTAAATTTAGAGGCGCCTTTAATATGATCTCAAGCTTAACAAATGAAAAAAAACGAAAAGGAGTTGTTGCTTATTCATCTGGAAATCATGCGCAAGGGGTAGCTGCCGCGGCAAAAATACTCAATATTAAATCGACGATTGTCATGCCGTCAGATGCGCCAAAAGTCAAGATAAATAGTACACGTAAATACGACGCGAATATAATTCTATATAATCGATCGAATGCAAATAGAGTAAAGATTGCCGAAAAAATTGTTAAAGAAACAGGAGCAATACTTGTGCCTCCTTATGACGCTCCTGAGATTATAGCAGGTCAAGGTACAGTAGGCGCAGAATTCTATGCTCAATTAAAAAAACAAGGTATTGAACTTGATTATTTATTGAGTCCTTGTAGTGGTGGAGGTTTAATTGCTGGAAGTGCTATCGCGTTCAATAATAAAAGCCCCAAAACCGAAATATTTTGCGTAGAACCTGAAGGTTATGACGATACAGCCCGCTCACTCAAATCAGGTAAAAGAGAAAAAATTAAAATAGCTTCAAATTCTTTCTGTGATGCGCTTTTACTTGAAACTCCTGGGAAGCTAACCTTTAAAACAAACATTAAACTTTTGACTGGGGGGTTAGTAGTTTCACAAGCTGAAACTGCTGAGGCAATCAAAATTGCTTTTGAAGAGTATAAAATTGTTTTAGAACCCGGGGGAGCCGTTGCCCTTGCTGCTATTTTAACTAAAAAAATAACTCACAAAAAAAAGAATATTGGCATAATTTGTAGTGGCGGCAATATCGACCCATCCACATTTAAGGATGTTCTAGATGGGAAATATGATGACTAAACCAGTTCAGCCATTGGATTTTTCGGCGGTTGTTCAGTTTTATCTTTAGCAACACCCTTAACGAGAAGCTTCAAACCACCATCACCCGATTTTTTCTTAATTTCTATTCGTCGACAATGCCCCTCAAGAAAGGCCCCTTGTTCAATGGCTATATTGCCATGGAGCACGTCACCCAAGATATGGGCCGTCTTTGCTAGAGAAACGGAGTTAGCTTGAACTTGCCCTGTAACGCGCCCATGAATGCGAACACTCTCTGCCGTAATTTCACCAGTAATTTGAGCAGTTTCCCCAATAATCAGAACGTTTGCAACTATATTGCCATTAATAATCCCATCAATTTGCACTTCACCATCACTATGTATGTCTCCAGTAATACTACAATCCATACTTAAAAGTGATGGCGGGCACGGTACTTTTGGCATACGACTTTTTTCGTTTTCTTTGCTACCTTTTGTAAACATATTTACCAGCCTTTATAAATCGCCAAGGATTTTTGTGTCTCCCTCGCACCAATATTTCGTAGTGTAAATGGGGACCGGTACTCCTCCCTGTACTTCCCATTAAACCAATTTTAGCATGATATTTTACTTTTTGGCCACGTTTAACAAGAATCTTATTTAAATGACCGTACTTTGTTTTAACCCCACGACCATGGTCAATTTCGACAAGTTTTCCATATTTACCATTTCTACCAGCGAAAGATACTCTTCCCGGAGCTGTTGCGTATACACGGGAATTTTTAATGCCGCCGAAATCAAGTCCTGTATGAACTGCCCATCGTTTGTTAATCGGATCCCTACGTTTTCCATAATGACTTGAAATGGTAAAATAATTAAGAGGAGTAGTGAGAGGAAGTTGCTTCATCAAAATAGTTAATTGCTCAAGTTCTTTTATCTTGGAATTTAGATTATATAATTTTAATTTCAGATCTTGAGGTGGATTTTCAGTTGACTCAAACGCGACAAAAGGTCCTCCCGTTCCTGATTTTCTATCTTTGGGTCTTTTGTCTAGCTTTATTAATTTCCTAAAATTGATGCCCGTACGTTCAAGAACATAATGGATATCCTGAATATTTTTGTCAGTATTTACCGTTAATTTTTGAAGAATTTCATTTTCTGACTTGGTTATCGCATCTATATCTTTTTTTAGTTTATTAACTGTCTGGGTTAATTTTTCATTTTTAGATTGAGCTTGATTTCGTTCAGAAAGCGCACTTTCCAAATCGGTCGTGATAGAACTTAAATTTCCTTTCAAGCTGAAATTATGATTATTTAAAGATTTTAATTCAATTTGTATATTAGCAAGTTTCTCCTTTAAATCAGTTTTAGCTAAAACTATGCGACGGTGTCTCGATTTAGAGGATTCTAGTTTGTTGACTGCTGATTTAACATTTTGTTGTAAAGTCGCATTTTTTTCTACCAAATTTAGCATTAAACCATGATTTTTACTTAGCTCCGCAGTTAGATCTGAGAACTTTTCTTGATATTCATTAACCTCAGAAAGCAAACCCCTATACGCCATCCTAGCTTTAATAATTTCTTTGTTTTTAGCAACGACAACTTCATTGTTGATAAAAAAACTATAAGAGACATAAGTTAGCCAACTGAAAGAAACTAATACAAACAAGAAAATAGAGGACTGCAATACGTTCGAAAGTTTAAAATGGTTAATCTTACCGTTTGTGCGAAATAAAATTTCAAAACGTGGATAAAAGCGTTCCATGGCAACTTTCAATGCATTTAATTGATTTTTTATGCTTTCCAGTTGCATCGATACTCTCTTATTAACCTTAATAATTAGATCCAAATAAATCTGCCAAAACAAGAAATCATTACCACCATACACAAAGAAAGTATCTGTTCCAATCATTTGATGCAAGAGGTCTGAACTAAAAAAAACTAGTCAGGATTTGAGGTTTTTAATAGAGTAACGATAATATTATGCATAAGTCTTATTCAGAGTAAGATTGCAAAGAAGTCTGCCCTTTTGTTTACCAGTTCTAGTCCAAAAAAAACTTCTTTCGTTAAAGCAGGATTAGAAGTTAACAGGAGCAAAATGATAGTATGAACCGAATCTTATACGGCCTTTTCCAAAATTATTTAATCGGCGTGGCAAAAATTCTAGCAACGGGCTTCGGTTCGGGTTATTTACCCAAAGCACCTGGAACTTGGGGCTCAATCATGGCTCTCCCAATTGCATACGCAATAACCTTTTGGGGAAATGCTGAATTATTGGCATCTTTGGTTTTTATATTTTTTCTTATCGGTATTTGGGCTTCAAATATTACTTCAAAAAAAATGGGAGACTCTGATCCTTCACAAATCGTCATCGATGAAGTCGTAGGTCAATGGTTTACCTTGCTAGTGGTTCCACCAAACTTAGTGTTTTATTTGTTTGGATTTATATTATTTCGTCTTTTTGATATATTTAAACCTTGGCCAATTACCTGGATTGATAAAAATATTAAGGGAGGGTTGGGTATAATGCTAGATGATGTGTTTGCTGCCATTTACGCTGCTTTCTTTCTCTGGCTATTCAAAATCGCATTTCAAGATTTTATTTGAGGATGAATGACATGTTTCCAAAAGAACTCGAAGAACTCGCGAATACCCTTATTACTAATTGTCGAACACAAAAACTAAAAATAGCAACGGCTGAAAGTTGCTCCGGCGGTTTAATCGCCGGTTGTTTAACTTCAGTTTCAGGATCTTCAAATGTCTTCGAACGTGGCTTCAATACATATACAAATAATTCGAAGACTGAAATGCTTAATGTTCCTAAAGAACTCATTATTAAGTATGGAGCAGTTAGCGAGGTTGTTTCTATAGCAATGTGTGAAGGTGCTCTCAAGAATGCTCCAGTACAATTAACAGTTTCAACAACAGGTATCGCCGGACCTACTGGCGGTACAATAGAAAAACCAGTGGGAACCGTTTACATTGCTTCTGCTCGGATAGGCAAAACCACCTTAAGAGAACATTATATGTTTGAAGGAAACCGAAATGAAATTAGAATAGAAACAATAAAAGAGGCAATTAAAATGATGCTAAGGCAAGTTTGAATGACCATCACTTGCTTAGCTGTTAATCATTTATATGCAAAAAATTTTTTTGTCCATAAATAGCATCAGCTCTCTTCTCAAATGCATGCACCATTATTTTAACCGCTTCATTAAATACCATTTCAATCACTTTCTGCAGAAGGGTTGACTTAAACTCAAAATCCACGAAAAAATCAATTAAACATGTTCCATCATTTTTATCGATGAAAATCCAATGATTATTTAAATATTTAAATGGACCTTGTTCATAGACAACGTCAATTCTATCAGGAGAATTTAGTTCAACTTTACATGAAAACTTCTCACGAAACATTTTATAACCAATGATCATATCCGCTTTTATTTTCTTATTTGTTCGCTCTTTCAATCTAATTCCAACACACCAAGGCAAAAATTCTGGGTATTTTTCAACGTCAGATACTAAATCAAACATGTGTTGTGAAGAGTGCTTTATATTCCGTTTTTCTGCATGGGTTGGCATGGCTAGTTAATTTACAATTTTTTAAGTCGCGAATCACGAAGTGCCTGAAAATCTTCGTCTGCGTGATATGATGAACGAGTTAATGGACTGGATGAGACTTTTAGAAAACCTTTTGAATAAGCAATTTCTTCATATTCAGCAAACTCCTCAGGAGCCACGTAACGCTCAATTTTCGCATGACGAAGCGTTGGTTGAAGGTATTGACCAATTGTTAAAAAATCAACGTTTGCTAACCTTTGATCATCCATAACCTGAAAAATTTCCTCTTTACTTTCACCGAGACCTACCATGATCCCGGACTTTGTGAAAACTTGTTGATCCAACTCTTTCGCTTTTTGTAAAAGATTCAAAGAAGAAATATAATGTGCCCCGGGTCGTATAGTTTTGTATAACCTAGAAACAGTCTCTAAATTATGATTAAAAACGTCTGGCTTAGAGGCGATTACAATTTCTAATGCTCCCTTTTTATTTCTAAAATCTGGGGTCAAAACTTCAACTGTCGTTCCAGGAGCCAATTCATGTACTTTTTCGACGCAGCGAGCGAAGTGATTTGCGCCACCATCTGAAAGGTCATCTCTATCAACTGATGTAATCACCATATGCCTAAGACCGGCTTTAAGAGCCATAATGCCAACATTCTGAGGCTCCAGTAAATTAATCGGATCAGGTTTACCAGTAATAACATTACAAAATGAGCAAGCTCTGGTACATGTATCCCCTAAAATCATAACAGTCGCATGTTTTAAGGACCAACATTCACCTATATTTGGACAGGCAGCTTCCTGACAAACAGTGTTAAGATTAAGGTTTTTCATTAAACGCTTTGTCTCTGAGTATGCTTTGGAGTTTGGAGCCTTAACTCTAATCCAGCTAGGCTTCCGTCCGCTTGGTCTTTCTTTGATATTCTTAAATTGGGGGTGTCTTAGTTTTTGAATACTGCTCATAATAATCACATTTATAACTTATAATTTATATTTAACTCTTATTACCCAATCTATTTCTCAAACCTTCACCAAACGTAAATTTAAATTAAAAAGTTGATTTTCTCGGCGTTAGTACGAAAACTGATCAGAAATGAATTGTTCTTTCATAGGCATTTAAAACAGATTCATGCATCATCTCAGAAAGAGTTGGGTGTGGAAACACAGTTTCTATTAATTCAATTTCCGTGGTTTCAAGTGACATTCCAATTGCATAACCATGAATTAGTTCAGTAACCTCAACTCCTATCATATGCGCACCCAACATCTCTCCAGTTTTAGCATCAAATATCGTTTTGATCAGGCCTTCAGGCTCACCAAGGGCTAGAGCTTTGCCATTACCTTGAAATGAAAATTTGCCAACCCTAACTTCATAACCATCTTTCTTAGCAGACCTTTCCGTCATCCCCACACTTGCAATTTGTGGATGACAATAAGTGCAACCAGGAATATAACGTTTATTAAGTGGTTTAATGTGCTCTTTTCCCGCTATTTTTTCGATGCAAATTATCCCTTCATGACTTGCTTTATGTGCAAGCCAAGGAGGCCCAGTAAGATCACCAATAGCATAGACACCTGGCTCACCAGTTTCACACCATTCATTGATAACTACGTGATCCTTTTCAATCTTAATTTTTGTATTTTCGAGCCCCAATTGTTCCGAGTTTCCCTTAATTCCAATGGCCATTACAACACGATCAACAACTACTTCAGACGAATTGTTGTCATTTTCAACCGTTGCGGTAATATTTTTTTGACCTTTTTTCAACGATACTACTGATGTCGAAGTCATGATTTTTATTCCATCTTTTTCAAACAGTTGTTTAGCTAAAGTGGAAATCTCTTCATCTTCAACGGGTAAAATACGCGGTAATACTTCAACGACAGTGACATCAACTCCGAGGGTGTGATAAAAACTCGCAAACTCAGTGCCAATTGCTCCTGATCCAACAATCAACATCGAACCCGGCAATTTATTCGGAACCATAGCCTCCTTATAACTCCAGATTAATTTACCATCGGGCTCCATCCCAGGTAAAGTACGAGCTCGAGCACCAGTTGCAAGTATGATGTGTTTAGCAACTAGGTCATACTCTTTTTTATTTTCTTTTACTATTATTCGGCCTTTGCCAGCTAACTTTCCATGACCAATTAAGATATCAATCTTATTTTTTTTTAAAAGGTAGTTGACACCTTGAGATAGTTGCGCGGCGACATCTCTAGACCTTCCAACTATTTTTCTAATATCAAATTCAACACCTTTTACTTTTATACCATAGGCACTAGCATTTTTTATATGCCTATATATCTCAGTTGACCGCAATAATGCTTTAGTAGGAATACATCCCCAATTTAAACATATACCGCCTAATTTTTCACGCTCTATAATTGCGGTTTTAAACCCGAGTTGAGCCGCTCTTATGGCTGTTACATATCCGCCAGGACCACTACCAATAATAGCAACGTCATAATTTAGTTTAGCCATTTCAACCACTCACAATAACATTGTCAGTGGATCTTCAACCATAGACTTGAAGACTTTCATAAATTCTGCTGCTAAGGCTCCATCTACTGTCCTGTGATCAGAAGTTAACGTACAGGTCATTATATTTGAAATTCCTAGGGCTCCTTCAATTACGATGGGACGTTGCTCTCCTACTCCCACCGATAATATACACGATTGTGGGGGATTAATTATTGAAGTGAACTCTTTTACCCCATACATCCCAAGATTAGAGATAGTAAAACCACCTCCCTGAAACTCTTCAGGTAACAGTTTGTTATCGCGAGCCCGAAGAGCCAGTTGTTTCATTTCAGCAGATATCTCAGCCAAACCTTTTTGGTCAGCATTTCTTATTATTGGTGTAATGAGCCCGTCTGATGTTGAGACAGCAACTGAAATATCAATGTTATCGTATTGTAAAATTGCATTTTCTGTCCAAGATGTATTTATACGTGGTACTTTGCGCATAGCCAACGCGATGGCTCTTATAATAAAATCATTAACCGATATCTTATATGCTTGCTGATCTTCTTTCGACCTACTGTTTAGATCCAAACGCATTTCCATTAAACGATCTATAACACAATCAACCGTAATCATATATGCTGGAATATCTCGGGAACTTTCCGTTAAACGTTCTGCTATAATTTTTCGGGTATTGGAATTTGGAATTTCTGTATAACTTCTTCCAGTAGGCAACATTGCTGGCAATGTAGAGGTAACGTTTGAGGATTTCTGGCTTAATCCGACGGTTTCCTTATATACATTTCCTGTTGACGCGGCCTCAATGTCACGTTTCACAATGCGTCCATGAGGACCTGTTCCCTTAATTTGATGAATATTCACACCAGTATTTTTAGCCAATCTTTTTGCAAGAGGGCTTGCAAAAATTCGCTGAGCATTCGTTGTGTTTGTCGACAGATCAGTTTCAGCAGATTCAGTTCCAAGGGAAGAAGGAAGATTCATTACCTCTCCTACTCTTTGTAACAAACGGTCTTTGCCGCTGTTATGACTTTTTCAATATTAGGAAGAGCCGCAGATTCTAGATTTTTTGCGTAAGGCATAGGCACATCCTCCCCAGATACTCGGAGTAAAGGTGCATCAAGATAATCAAACACATGTTCCATACATAATGCTGCAATTTCGGAACCTATTCCGGCAACAGGCCAGCCTTCTTCAATACTAATTGCTCGATTAGTCTTTTTAATTGACTTAACTATCGTATCAATATCAATTGGTCTGACTGTTCGAAGATTTATGACTTCAGCGTTAATACCTTGTTTTTCTATCTCCTCTGCTGCTTCGAGAGCTAATCCGACCATAATAGAAAAAGTTATAATTGTTAAATCTGTTCCTTCTCTCTCAATTTTGGCTTTTCCTATAGGGACAGTAAAATCTTTATCATCAGGTATATCAAAAACCTGGCCATATAGAATTTCATTTTCCAAAAAGATTACAGGATTTGGATCTCGAATTGCTGATTTCAATAATCCCTTGGCGTCTTCAGCCGAATAAGGAGCTAAAACTTTAAGTCCCGGTATGTGAGCGTACCAACTTGCATAACATTGGGAATGCTGGGCGGCCACACCAGCTGCTGCACCATTTGGCCCGCGGAACACTATGGGACACCCCATTTGCCCACCTGACATGTAGAGGGTTTTAGCTGCAGAATTGATTAAATGATCCATAGCCTGCATGGCAAAATTGAAAGTCATAAATTCAACAATGGGACGCAAACCACCAAAAGCAGCACCAACACCAAGTCCCGCAAAACCATGTTCTGTAATAGGTGTGTCGATGACCCTCTTTTCACCAAATTCAGCTAAAAGTCCTTGAGAAATTTTATACGCCCCTTCATATTCGGCAACTTCTTCTCCCATTAAGAATACATTTTCATCCTGCCGCATTTCTTCAGCCATCGCATCTCTGAGAGCTTCTCGTACGGTAATTGAATTGGCTGTTTCTGAACTAGCATTTTTATCTATAATTCCAGTATTTGGGGAAATACT
Organism: uncultured Rhodospirillaceae bacterium; assembly: GCA_964639965.1. Taxonomy (GTDB): domain Bacteria; phylum Pseudomonadota; class Alphaproteobacteria; order Rhodospirillales; family UBA2165; genus TMED23. The sequence continues at coordinate 13,087 of CAZXGI010000003.1, read as the reverse complement.
ATCAGACTGGATGAGCTGAGATTCTTCTAGTGAGGTTAAATCTTTTGGATTTTTAGGGCTTTTCTCTTCTACGGTTGTTATATCTTCTTCCTCTAATGAAACGACTGCGATTGGTGTATTGACAGGTACTCCCTCAGTGCCTGCAGCAACTAGGATCTTGCCAAGAACTCCATCATCGATAGCCTCGAGTTCCATTGTCGCTTTGTCGGTTTCGATTTCAGCAATGACATCACCAGATTGAACACGGTCACCCTCATTCACTAGCCATTTTGCAAGTGTTCCTTCTGTCATGGTCGGTGACAATGCGGGCATTATTATTTGATTAGCCATCTAACTCTCTTTGTTTTATTAAGCTTCTATAAGAATGTCTGTATACAATTCAGAAATATCCGGCTCAGGGCTCTCTAGTGCATAATTCGCAGCATTTGAAACTAAAGACTTAACATCACTATCGATTTTCTTGAGACCTTCTTCGTCTGTTGCATTTGCATCAAGAACATATTGTCGAATCCGGTCAATTGGATCTCTTTCAGAACGAACTTTACTAACTTCTTCCCTGCTACGGTATCTAGCCGGATCAGACATAGAGTGACCTCTGTAACGATAAGTCTGCATTCCCAAGATAAAAGGACCTTTTCCAGATCTAGCATGGTCTAGTGCTTTTTTTCCGGCATCCTTTACTGCTAGAATATCCATTCCATCAACGCTCACTCCAGGAATTCCAAACGCCTCTCCTCGCGAAAAAAGCTCTTGATTGGAGGAAGACCTTTTCACTGAAGTCCCCATTCCGTATCGATTATTTTCAATGACAAAAACAACCGGTAAATTCCATAGAGAAGCCATATTGAAAGATTCAAAAACCTGACCTTGGTTAGAAGCCCCATCTCCAAAATACGCCATGCAAACACCACCGTCTTGTTTATATTTGTGAGCAAACCCTAGGCCTGTTCCAATAGGCACTTGAGCGCCGACAATTCCGTGCCCGCCGAAAAAATTCTTTTCGCGACTAAACATGTGCATAGAGCCACCTTTGCCCTTAGAATAGCCGCCGCTCCTTCCTGTTAACTCAGCCATTACTCCCTTCGGATCCATATTACTAGCCAGCATATGCCCATGATCCCGGTAACTTGTAATAACTGTATCAGTTTTGTTATTTGCTGCTGCTTGCATTCCGACTACGACGGCCTCTTGACCTATATACAAGTGGCAAAAACCTGAAATCATACCCATACCATACAATTGCCCCGCCTTTTCTTCAAAACGACGAATTAATAACATATCTTTATAGTAGTTAATTAATTCGTCTGCCGAGGCAGTTACCTTAGGCCGTCCTAATTTTTTTTTGCTTTTAACTTTTTTCGTTTTTTTTTGCGCACCAGTATCTTTGGCCATTCCTTTTTTCAAATTTTTAACTTTATTAGTATTCTTGGCCATAGAATTATCCTCTTTTTTATTAATTAAAACTTGAATCAAAACTAGATATTTTACTCATCAAATTTAAAATAAATCAAATTATGTAGATCCCTAACGATTCAAAATAATTATAAAAGTATTTATACGATGCACCGGAACCTATTGTTTTGCAATAATAATTTTATAATTAACTAAATTTTAATTAATTCATTAGTGGTTTAGAAATTAATGAAAATATGACTGGGTTTTTGCGCAATATAAAAACCAGATAAATTAAAAATTATAAAAAATATATTTGCAAATTTTACTAAAACCCATATGAATTTTAATTCATAATCAATATATAACTTTAAGAGGTTTTAATGCGCCGTCTTTATGGGAGAGGATCGTCTATTAACGTTCAAAAAGTAGCTTGGACACTAGCAGAACTTGGACTCGAATTTGAATGGGTAGATAAAAACGGAAGTGTAGGATCAATTGATTCTCCTAGTTATCGCAAAATCAATCCTGCCGCCCAAATACCAACTTTTGTTGACAACGGCATTCTCTTACGTCAATCAAACGCGATCATCCGCTTCCTTTCGCGTAATTATCCAGAAGGTAACCTATATCCAGTTGATCTTATAGCATATGCAGAAGTTGAACGTTGGATGGAATGGCAAGCAACAGACCTTTGGAGCGTACTACGTCCAGTATTTTGGGGATTAATTCGAACTGAACCCAATGATCGGGATATGGAACAAATATATAAAAATATTAAGATTTGCCATCGTGAGATGGAACTTTTCGACGATTATTTAACAGATAAAACTTATGTAGCAGGAAAACATTTTTCAATGGGAGACATTCCAACTGGTTGCGCTGCATATCGTTATTTTGCCTTGCCTTCCGAAATTATGAGAAGGCCTTTTTTCAAAAATTTAACCGCGTGGTTTGGCCAAATTTCTAGACGAAAAGCTTTCAGAAATCTTGTAATGCTCCCACTAGAATGAATATTTTAACTTATTTATTCTAGGAAATTTGGAAAATTTTTTGGATCATGTTTCTTTTATTTTCGAAAAATAATAATTTCATCTGGCTTGCTATATCCCAAGATAAAACGCACACGTTCCTCCAGCATATCCCAATTTAGACTATAAGGACTTAGTAAGTTTACACGATTTTGTATTTCACTACGTTTCCGGCTGAATATTGAATGAGTTTTTTCTGCTTGGGCCACTTGCTTGGTTAATTGCCAAAACGCAATCAGTCCCCTGTCTCCCTGAAGACCATGGTATATAAAATAAACTAACAAACATGTTCCAATAACAGGCCCTATAATAAGACCGGACCTTAAACGCAATTCTGTTAGAACTTTCATAGTTCCCCAATCGGCGTTCTGCCGTTATCACTCCGTTGATTTAGCTCGATACATTAGAATATCTCACCAACGGCTGTAGTTCTTTGATCTGTTAACACAAGATCAACAGAAAATGATAACTCGGGACGGATTCCCCCTGGTAAGTTTATTGGAGAAAATTGCCATCCATATTTTTCTGTAATCGGTCTTTTCTGCCGATTTCTTAATAGAATCGAATATGATTCTCAAATATTAATATATAGTTAATTTTTAAAATAAATTTTAATGTGTCAAAATAATTTGAGGCTTTAACTTTAATTAACGCAAAAATTATTATTTCCTCAAAACACTCCTGCCTGCAAACGCACTTGATGCACCTAGCTCTTCCTCTATACGAATGAGTTGATTATATTTTGCCAAGCGATCCGAGCGTGATAAAGAACCTGTTTTGATCTGACCAGAATTAGTAGCTACGGCAATATCGGCAATCGTATGATCTTCGGTTTCTCCGGAACGATGAGAAATAATAGACGTGTAATTTGCTTTATGAGCCATTTCGACAGCTTCAAGTGTTTCACTTAAAGTTCCTATTTGATTTACTTTAACTAAAATAGAATTAGCAACACCTTTGCTAATTCCAGCCTCTAATCTTTTGGTATTAGTCACAAACAAGTCATCTCCAACCAACTGACACTTATCACCAATTTCTTCCGTTAAATATTTCCAGCCATCCCAATCATCTTCGCTCATTCCATCCTCGATTGAAATTATCGGATATTTGCCTATGAGCTTTTCATAATACCTCACCATTTCCTCAGGCCCTAGAGACTTATCCTCTCCTGACAATTCATACCTGCCATCTTTATAAAATTCGCTTGAAGCAGCATCTAACGAAAGCATTACTTCATCTCCAGGTTTGAAACCAGCTGTCTCTATTGATTTTACTATGAATCCAAGAGCTTCTTCAGTGCTTGAAAGGTTTGGAGCAAACCCTCCTTCATCACCAACGTTACTATTATGTCCGGCTTCTTGAAGAGCACGTTTTAGCGTTTGAAAAATCTCGGCACCCATACGTATCGAATCGGTACAACTATTAGCCCCTATTGGCATGATCATAAACTCTTGAATATCGATCGAATTATCTGCGTGCTCACCTCCATTAATTTTATTCATCATAGGTACGGGCAAAACATTACTATGTGTACCACCTATATATCGATAAAGTGGCAAAGAAGACTCCTCCGCTACAGCTTTAGCAACCGCTAAACTAACTCCGAGCATTCCATTGGCACCTAAACGAGATTTATTTTCGGTTCCATCAAGATCAATCAATACATTGTCTATATGAATTTGATCCTCGGCATCCATTCCTACTAATGCCTCATAGATTTCAGAGTTTACATTTTCACAGGCATTTAAAACTCCCTTACCAATAAAACGTTTTTCATCTCCATCGCGTAGTTCCACCGCTTCGTGCACTCCTGTAGAGGCACCAGAAGGGACACTCGAGCGACCAAAAGTTCCAGATTCTAATACAACATCCACTTCAACGGTAGGATTTCCACGTGAATCTAGAATTTCTCGCGCGTGTATATCAATAATTGCAGTCATAGTTCACCTATTTACCAATTTTTACACTAAAAACCGCTTTGAAAAGATTTTTAAACTTTTTAACAAATTCGATTTTTCCATAGATAGCAGATACTCTTAAAATATATACAATTATAATGTTTTCTTGTACTTCTCATATCATAACCTTCTGAATAGAAACATTTTCACATTATAGACCTATTTGACTCCAAAGGCTTACATTTGAAATAAAAAAAGGTAAGTAATAATTTAAAATTTATCAGGTTATCATGGGTTTATAGGATTTTCTTTAGATATAGTATCAAATTCCAACAGCATTTTAATAATGCCCGAAAGTTTATTTAAATAAATCATATTTGGGCCGTCACTAGGTGCATTTTCTGGATCTTGATGGGTTTCCATAAAAATACCGGCAACACCAACTGCAACGGCTGCCCGTGCAAGTAAAGGCGCATGATCACGATCACCATCCGATGAGGCCCCTTTACCACCAGGTTTTTGGACAGAATGTGTTGCATCAAATATAATTGGATAACCGGTTTCAGCCATTATAGCTAATGACCGCATATCTGAAACCAAAGTATTGTAGCCAAAAGTAACGCCACGCTCACACAACATAATATTTTTATTTCCAGTACTCTCAACTTTTTTTGCCACATTATCCATATCCCATGGTGCTAGAAATTGACCTTTTTTTATATTTATTGCTTTACCCGTATTTCCCGCTGCTATTAATAGGTCTGTTTGGCGGCATAAGAATGCCGGTATCTGAATTACGTCTACAACCTCTCCAACTAACCTACATTCATCAACACTATGAACGTCAGTGACAACGGGCAAACCCGTTACCTCCTTAATTTCAGCAAATATGGGGATAGCATCATCTATACCAATCCCACGGTTACTTGAAACACTGGTTCTATTAGCCTTATCATAAGAAGACTTGTATATGATGCTAACGCCAGTCTGATCGCTTATTTCTCTAAGAGCTGAGGCCATTTCCATGGCATGCGCTCGACTCTCAATGACGCAGGGACCAGCTAATATTGTAATTTTAAGATCATTTGCAATAGAAAGTGATCCAACTTTTACGACTTTCGGTAATCCCATAATATTCTTAAACCAATCTTGAATGTTCGACAGCTGCCCGAATGAAATCCTTAAATAAAGGGTGAGGCTCAAATGGTCGCGATTTTAATTCTGGATGAAATTGAACACCAATAAACCACGGGTGTTCCGGAATTTCGACAATTTCCGGCAAAACTCCATCAGGTGATTTTCCCGAGAAAATCAAACCTACATCGGATAGCTTATCCTCATAAGCCATATTCACTTCATAACGGTGCCTATGACGTTCACTGATATTTTTTTCTCCATATATTTTGTGAACACGAGATTTGTTAACTAGTTTACACGGGTAGGCGCCAAGGCGCATCGTTCCACCTTTATTACTATTTTTGTTTCGTTTTTCGATTTTACCATTTTTTGCCCACTCAGTCATTAGACCAACGACAACATCTCCACATGAACCAAATTCACTGGTTCCTGCCTGTTTTAGACCAGCTAAGTTACGAGCTGCTTCAACAACAGCCATCTGCATACCAAAACAGATACCAAAATAAGGCACCTTTTTTTCTCGAGCGAATTTTGCCGCTTTGACTTTCCCTTCGGCGCCTCGCTCGCCGAATCCACCAGGAACCAATATACCGTGACAATCGTCAAGTTGATTAATAGTATCACTGGACTCAAATATTTCCGATTCTAACCATTTTAAATTCACTTTTACATTATTTGCAATTCCTCCATGGGCTAACGCCTCTGCTAATGACTTATAAGCATCTAATAAGCCCGTATATTTGCCAACAACAGCAATGTTAACCTCTCCCTCTGGAATCGTGGCCCGTTGTACAACGAATCGCCAAGCGTCCAAGTTTGGCTCTATGTTTTTTAAACCAAAATGGCGACAAACCTCACTATCTAAACCTTGTTCATGATAACTAATCGGCACCTGATAAATAGAATCTACATCCAAAGCTGGTACGACGGCTTCTTCCCTAACATTACAAAACAAAGCAATCTTCCGACGCTCGCTATCAGGTAATTTTCGGTCAGCTCTGCAAAGTAACAGGTCTGCTTGAATTCCAACATTGAGAAGTTCTTTAACAGAGTGCTGCGTTGGTTTTGTTTTTAACTCTCCTGAAGCTGCTATATATGGAAGCAAAGTAAGATGAATATACATGGTTCTATCTCGACCAAGTTCATAACCAAGTTGACGAATGGCTTCCAGAAAGGGAGTTCCTTCTATATCGCCCACAGTTCCGCCAATCTCAACTAAAACAAAATCTTCATTTTCCAGATTAGCTACAGTAAAATTTTTTATTGCGTCGGTAACATGAGGGATTACTTGTATTGTTGCACCTAAATATTCCCCCCGACGCTCTTTTGCAATAACATCTGAGTATATACGTCCCGTGGTCACGTTATCACTTTGCTTGGCATCGACGCATGTGAATCGCTCATAATGGCCTAAATCTAAATCAGTCTCAGCACCGTCGTTGGTAACAAAAACCTCTCCATGTTGATAAGGGCTCATTGTACCTGGATCCACATTTAGATAAGGATCTAACTTTCGTATCCGAACTTTATACCCTCTAGCCTGAAGGAGAGAAGCAAGGGCCGCAGAAGCAAGCCCCTTTCCCAAGGAAGATACCACTCCGCCAGTAATAAAAATAAATCGCGTCATGGATCAATATTATATATCAGCAGCACTAAGGTTAAAACAAAAGAGGCGGCAATTTTGCCACCTCGACGGAATCCTTGATTTTTCTGAGTTATTTTTGTCATTTATTTGGCACACTAGGGACTTTTGGAACCGATGGAGTTGTCGGAACAGGAGTTTGATTCGCAGGGCCTAAATTTTTATCTAAAATTGACCCTTTTTCACGACCTTTGTCGGCCATTATGGCTAAAGCCATAGATGTAACAAAAAAACAAGTTGCCAAAATAGCAGTAGAACGAGTTAAAAGGTTTGCTGTAGAACGGCTAGTCATAAAGCCTCCCATACCACCACCTGAGGACGATCCTCCACCCATACCTCCGAGCCCCCCCTCACTTTGCTGGATCAACACCAAAAAAATCATGGCAATAGCCAACAACAAATGAACTACGAGAATTACGGCTTCCATAAACTTTTTTCCTATCTAATATTTCAAAGGTAAAATCTGAGTGTAAAAATATAATAATTCATATATGCTATTTTAGCCGCGTTTTATACGGAATCAAAAGATTTAGCAAATCATTTAGTATAACTCTTGGCTATATCCCAAAAATCTGTTTCTGACAGGCTGGCACCTCCAACAAGTGCTCCGTCCACATCAGACAAACCCATTAATTCAACCGAATTACTAGGCTTAACGGAACCACCATACAAAACCCTCGTCCGTTTTGCCATGTCAACACCTATTTTTTTACCTATAATTTGTCGAATTAACGCATGAATGCTTTGAACCTCCTTTGAGGTTGGCGTATCTCCTGTCCCAATAGCCCAAATTGGTTCATATGCAATAACGATATTATCGGCTGTGGCGTTCTGAGGAATGCAAGCTAAAATTTGGCTGGTGACAACATCTGCGGTTACACCGTGTTTTCGTTCAACTGCTGATTCTCCAACACAAATTATCGAAATTAAATTAGCATCCAAAGCTGCCTGGACTTTTCTCTTAACTATTTCGTTAGTTTCATTATGATCTGTACGACGCTCAGAATGTCCCAATATTACATAGCTGCAACCTAAATCTTTCAACATCTCAGCACTAACATCACCCGTATGGGCGCCACTTTTAGACATATGACAATCCTGCCCACCCAACCAAAGACCTGTTTCCGAAATTATTTTTCCTATTGGATGTAATAATGTTGTTGGGGGACAAATCAGCATATCAAAAGGATGCGAAGAATTTTTTCGAGCGAACTTATTCGCCAAAGCGCCAGCAAGATCTTCGATAAAATTGGTCAGGCCATTCATTTTCCAATTGCCAACTATTATAGGGCGCCGTTTTATATCCATTTTTAAACCTCAGTTATTAGAATTAACATTCAATAACATACGTTTTTTTATTAGGCCACATTTTGAATGAATTATATTTTCCAGCACAAATTAGGAATTACCGAAGGTATTGCTATGGACGTTCAACCCACTTATTATGCATTCCCTTTGCACTAAATTGCAAATTGCCACAATAAACTAATTTTTACTTCACCTATTAATATAAAAAGAATAGTAACACCATGCCCGAAAATAAGAAAAAAACATTTCGCGAGACCTTACTGAGCTGGGGGGCTAAAATACTCCTCGCATTGCTTATTTTAAGTTTTGGTGTATGGGGTATTGGCGACTACGTTGCACCTCAACAAAATACTGCGGCTATTGCTAGTATAGGAAATAGTAAAATAACCGTAGCTGAATTCCGAAATGAAGTTCTTTTCCAGGTAAGTCGACTCCAGAAGGTCTTTGGAAATAACTTTACTATTCAACAAGCTAAAGCGATGGGTATTACGCAAAATGTTTTGAACACCCTAATCCAGAGGAAAATATTTTCAGAGGGCGCGAAGGAAATGGGCCTAATCATAAGCGACAATCTCGTTTCTCGTGAGATCCGAAATGATGATCGCTTTAAATCTGAAACAGGTACTTTTAATAGGCTTAGATTTGATGAAATAATTCAAAGAGCAGGCTTAAATGAAACTAGTTATATTTCATTGTATAAAACCCAGCTTTTGCAAAATCAGTTTCTCAGCAGCATAAATAATGGTGTATACGTATCTCAATCACAAATTGACTCGATATATAAATATCGCAATGAAAAACGTGCAATGAATTTCATTGAATTGAAACATAGTTTATTAACAGATATTCCTACGGCAAGCGAAGAAGATTTAAAACTATTCCATAAAAAAAATGCTAAACAATTCACCGCTCCAGAGTATAGAAGCATTACTTTAGTTCGACTACAGATCGAAGACATCATTAATGAAATTGAAGTCTCTGACGCAGAAATAAAAGATTATTACAATGATAAACTTGATGAATTTAAAACTCCCGAAAAAAGAAAAATAGAGCAAATACTTGTTTCAGATAAAACTAAATCGGAAAAAATTTATCAGAGAATTTTGGCTGGTGAACTATATAAAAAAGTTGCTAAAGATGTCGCAAATCTAAGCCCGTTATCCCTTAAACTTGGCACTTTAACTCGCGGGCAAATTCCAGTCAAAAAACTTGCAGATATGGCTTTTAATATGGCCGAGAATACCATTAGTAAACCTGTAAAAACTCCGCTAGGATGGCATATTTTGCGGGTAACAAAAATTATTCCGGCAAAACAAGAAATGTTGAACCAGGTTCAAGCCAAACTGAAAAAAGAAATAGCAGAAGAAAAAGCTGTTGAAGCTCTCTACAACCTTTCAAATAAATATGAAGATGAACTAGGAAGTGGTTCTTCGATAGAAGAGGCTGCAAAACGCTTAAACTTTAAAGTTCAAAAAATTTTGCCTTTTGATGCCCAAGGGTTTGACATGTCAAACAAAAAAATTCAAGGCCTCAATCAGACTATCGTCAAAGTTGCCTTTACTACAAACCTAGGTCAAGACAGCGCACTCACTGATTTTGAAGATAGCGGTTATTTTATATTACATGTAAATGATATCCAAGCTCCAAATATCCGCCCTTTCGGAAAAATTCGCTCCAAAGTCCTCAAGGCTTGGCGCCAAAATCAACAAGCGATTGCCGCAGAAAAGAAGATCGTATCATTTCTATCCCGCCTTAAAGGAGGTATGAAACTAACTGATGTAGCAAAAGAATTACGGCTAAACGTACAGACAAGTTCAGTGTTTCTTCGAACAGGGGAAGGATTAAAGACCCAAATACCTGGAGAGTTGATTACCGGTCTATTTAAAGCGAATGGAAAAGAAGTGGTTTCTGGAACTTCAGACAATGCAAGCTTTATTGCACAAATTCAAACGATTAAATCGGCTGATCCAGACAAAAATAAAGAAGGTCGAATTGCAATCAAACGGCAGTTAATGGAAAATATAGCAAGTGATATGTCGACTCAATTAGCAAATGCTTTGCGCAAAAAACTTGGTGTAACAATAAACCATGATGTTGTAGATTCCGTTTTTTAGAGTGAGAATTTCTTTCGTGACAATAACTCATTAATGGGTTATTTCATCTAGTTTTATTGGAGATAAACCCTGTCGCAACGCAACTATCGCACTGATGGGTACTTGTACGAAACCTCTCTCAGCCATAACCGGTAACCATTGTGACAGTGCTTTTAGAGAGGACTCTCGAGGATGAGCAATGGCAACCGCGTAACCATTCCTTTTTGCAAACAACTCCATTTTACGAAGTTGTTCATTTATCGCCGATATTGTGGCCTCATTATCCAAAAAGATATTTCTCTGAGTAAAGGGTACATTGTGCGCAAGGGCTATCGCCTCAGCCACGGTTTTTTCTGATGTTCGAGAATCCAAAAACAATAACCCTCGCCTTTTAAGCTCAAGCATCACAATTTCCAT
>CAZXGI010000003.1:0-2069 GCA_964639965.1 uncultured Rhodospirillaceae bacterium | reverse complement strand
GAGAATCCAAAAACAATAACCCTCGCCTTTTAAGCTCAAGCATCACAATTTCCATTCCAACTGGATCAGAAGTAAAATGACTGCCCATATGATTATTTATACCTACGTAACCACCAAATTGCCTAAGACCCCATCGAAGTTGTTCAAGAATTTTTTCTGAAGGACTCTTTGTCAATAAGACATTTGGTCCAGGGTCAACAGACTTGTTTATTGGCTCCATCGCCATATGAACCATAATCTCGTGACCAGCTTTTTTCGCTATACTAGATTGTTCAGACAAACCTTTACTGTAGGTCAAGAAAGATATAGTCAATGGAGCTGGTAATCTGATTGCTTCAGCTGTCCGTTTTCTATCGACGCCTGCGTCATCAATAACAATAGCAATTTTTGGACCAGGTGGCATTTCGGTAAGCTGAACGGCATTTTTTCGCCAAGTGTTTTTAAAATCTGGATGAACTACGATAGGTTTATTTTTTTTTAATCCTAACACAGCTTTTGGAACGTTATTTGGCTCAAGTTCCACATCTTGATTTGGTGAAGGCTCTTTAAACGAATTTGAAATTTCTGATACAAAATCTGAATTTTTTTTCAAAAATTTGTCTTTTGCTTTTTTAGCTGGACTTGCTTCTGCAGAAAATATCAAGATCGATAATAATTTTTTCGTGGATGAACCTTCCCTCTCATCAAATTTAATACTGAGGGATAAACTAATGACCATAATAAGAATAAAAAGACCAATCATTCGATGTTTTTTATAAAACACTCGGTTTTTAATTTTGAACAACACTTTATCTGGTTTAAAAATCACCTTTCATGGCTCCTCTAATTTTATAAACAACCAAATAAAATGGTTTTTGCTAGTCATTCACAATTAACAATAATCTATAACTATTGACCTAAACAGTCATTACCTTTATGTGCCTAATCGTTTTTAGAAATATTTTTTTTCTTGTTAAAGTTAAAACAAGAGATAACTTGATTTGTTAGACATCTACTAGCATTGGCCTGAAATCGTTATAAAAAAAATTTATATAATAATCGACATCTGGTTTTTTATTATAACTCTAATTGATGGAATTTCAGGTAATATAAAATCAATTTCTGACAAACATCTTATTAAAACAATAAAACTTCTTCTGTCCTAATAGGAACAATTTAATTAGAATATGATGAAGAAAAATTTGGAGAAGATAAATAAAGATGACTGACCTGAAATTCTTTATAGATAAAGTCGCTGATGGAACAGCATTGACGGTAAAAGATTCGGAAAATGCCTTTAATATAATCATGTCAGGTGATGCCACTCCATCACAAATTGGTGGTTTTCTAATGGCTCTGAGAGTTAGGGGGGAAACAATCGACGAAATAACCGGTGCAGCAAAGGCAATGCGTGCTAAAGCTTTGCATATTAAAGCTCCGAAAAATGCTATTGATATAGTAGGAACTGGCGGTGATGGTACGGGAACATTCAATATCTCAACTGGAGCCGCACTTGTAGTAGCCGCTTGCGATATTCCAGTTGCAAAACACGGTAACCGTGCCCTATCTTCAAAATCTGGAGCTGCTGATACTCTCTCCTACTTAGGGGTTAACAATGACGCTGATTTTAATTTAATAAAAAAATCTATAGATGAGATAAATATTGGTTTTTTAATGGCTCCTCGCCACCATAGTGCAATGCGACACGTTGCAGGCACTCGCGTTGAATTAGCTACTCGAACAATTTTCAATTTACTTGGACCAATATGCAATCCTTCAAACGTTAAACGGCAACTTACAGGGGTTTTTTCGAAAAAATGGGTCACACCGATTGCCGAGACTCTCAGAAATCTAGGTAGCGAAAGGGTTTGGGTAATGCACGGTTCTGATGGTTCTGATGAGCTTACCACAACTGGTCCGTCTTTTGTTTCAGAACTAAAAAATGGAAAAATTTCTAACTTTGAAGTTAACCCTAAAGATGCAGGTTTACCTATAACAAAACTCAAAAATCTAAAAGGTGGTAAACCTTCAAAGAATGCGGCGGCTGTTAAATCAATGCTAAATGGAGAACCTTCAGCTTATAGGGATAT
>CAZXGI010000002.1:45045-86332 GCA_964639965.1 uncultured Rhodospirillaceae bacterium | reverse complement strand
TTTGATGGTCAACTCAGTGTATTCAAAGCATATGAAGATACTGATGGAAGAAATCCATGTTATCGTTGTATTTTTCCTGAAGCACCACCACCAAATATGATCCCAACTTGTGCGGAAGCTGGTGTACTAGGAGCACTTTGTGGAACGATAGGCTCTCTCCAAGCTGCAGAAATACTAAAAGAAATTGTAGGCTATGGAGACAGCTTGGCTGGATCGTTAATTATTTTTGATGCTTTACGCACAAACTTCCGAAAAATTGAAGTCAAACCTGACCCTTTATGCCCTCTATGCAGCAAGAAAGCTACTATTAAAGATCTCTCCGCGCATTTAATTTAAGTAATTCAGTTGTTTATAAAAGTGTTGCCAGCACCCTATTAGGAGCTTTGTGGCCGTCAACAAAGCTTTTTGCATTCACAATTACCCTCTCACCCATTTCAATTCTACCCTCGATTGTTGCTGATCCTAGGTGAGGTAATATAACGACGTTCTCCATTTTAAAAAACTTCGGGTTAATAATAGGCTCATTTTCAAAAACGTCTAAGCCTGCCCCAGCAATTGCTCCTTGCTCAAGTAAATTTACAAGTGCATTTTCATCAATAATATTACCACGGGACGTATTGATGATATAACAATTTGGTTTTAAAAGTTTTAAGCGACGTTCGGATAACAAATGGTACGTCGCAGGTGTCGAAGGACAAGTCACAACAACAAAATCCATATGGGCGAGCATTTGATCAAGACTTTCCCAATAGGTCGCCTCTAATTTCAATTCAAGATCATTCGGAACCCGATTTCGGTTGTGATAGTGCACGGTCAACCCAAAACCCCGGGACCTTTCCGCAACTGCCGCTCCAATCCGTCCCATACCAATGATACCAAGCCGTTTTCCATTAATTCGGTGACCCATTAATTGAGTAGGAGTCCAGCCCATCCATTTATTGTTTCTAACTATCCGTTCACCCTCACCCATTCGTCTGGGTGACATTAATATTAATGCCATAGTAAGATCAGCAGTGTCTTCGGTTAGAACGTCTGGAGTATTTGTAACAACTATACCTTTTGATGCTGCAGAAAGAAGATCAATGTGATCTACACCAACGCCGTAGTTGGCTATCATTTTTAGCTGTTCGCCTGCAGAATTTATAATCTCAGCATCAATGTTATCGGTAACAGTTGGAACCAATATCTCCGCTGATTGAACCGCCATGATTAGCTCATCATGTGTAAGTGGGATGTCGTCCAAATTTAAGCGGGTATCAAAAAGCTCCATCATTCGTGTTTCGACAGTATCAGGTAGTTTTCTTGTTACTACTATTTTTCGTTTACCAATACTTTCTACATCTTTTTTAGGCTGTTCTTTTGCCAATAGTTGATTTCTCCCGGAAGCTTAAAAGAAAATACCAATCAGGATTGGATTAGTCATTACACGAAATTAAACACATATTTTAATTTATTAAAAGTTTATTAGTCGTCTAACTCTATTTAAGATGGTGTTAACATTAAATATATACTTTGTAAGAATTCAATAATAATTTATACATTAACTATTGTGATTACCTATATTAATATGACAAAAGTATTGATCCTTACGATAACGTTTGGTTTTACATTGATAGCGTTAATTCCATTCGCTAACATCGTGAATTCCACAATTCTAAAAGAAAAAAGAGCAATATCTATCGGAAAACCAGTACAAAGATTTGTTTCCCTCAGATCGGATGTCGTAAATCTGAGAACAGGCCCAGGGGTTCGTTATCCTGTAGACTGGGTATATAAAAGTAAGTATTTGCCTGTTGAGATTATTGCTGAATTTGAAAATTGGCGTAAAGTTAGAGATGTTCAAGGCACTCAGGGATGGATCCATCGAAGTATGTTGAGTAGTCGCCGGATGTTTATAATTACCGGCCAAATGCGAAAATTACGATCAAGTGACGAAGAAAAGTCTCGAACAATCGCCAAACTAGAAACCAATGTCATAGGGGAAATTAAGAAATGCCCAAGCTCTTCGGGATGGTGCAAAGTCTCAGCGGGGGGGCATAAAGGCTGGCTTCGAAGAGTTGATTTTTGGGGCGTCTACGCTAAAGAAACAATAAATTAATAACATACCTAGTTTGGCAAAATAAATTCTGGGTAAATCTTATAAAAGTCTGTTTTCAGTGATACAATATCAAAATAACTCAACAAAACGCGGATCTTTCTGCTAACTAAGAAAAATCTAACATCAATTCGTTATGTGTTTCTTTAGATAAGGTAGTCATATGGCCATATTTAGGGTGATTAATACCTATAATTACATTAGTCTGTGTATCTTTGAATTTAATAATTTGAGATGGAGTGAATTTGAAGTGAACAAATTGGACAGAAGACGCTTTACCATCTGACGTAGTACGATCCAGATCCTGTTCTGCCTCAGCTATAATTTCTTCATCATCTAATTGAATCAAAATATGTTCTTCAACTCCGCCAAGACCTGCTAACACAGCAGTCCGAATGTTAGCATTATTAATTTCAAACATTACCGTTGCAACAAGCTCATGGCCTTTAGGCACCAAAGGATTATAGGCGTCTAGCTCGTCAGCCAACTGGCTTGCACCCCCCTTCTCAATCCGTAACATTTCCTGAACCTGATACCACATGGTTTCGTAACATTCAAAATAGAATGTTGCGTAAGGCCCAACAGCTACTCTTCGTAACTTTTTCTTCTTCAAAATCTCAGCGCGTCGTTCGGAACGAATTTTAATGTATGAATCTAGCTCAATAATGTCTTCGCTAGTAAGTTTTGTTCTTAGAGTCATGATTTAATCCCATAAGCATCGGCTACAATTTCAATTGGATGTTGTGCCCGTCGCAAATTATCTGATTTGTTTAACATATCCAGTCTTTCTACACCCTGAATAATATGTTCGCAGGCAAGAGGACATTCAGAAACTATATATTTCGCATCATTTTCGGATATTTTCCGCGCGACGGGGAGGCCTATTTTAATTGCGGTATCAAAATTGTTTTGCATTACACCCCATGACCCACCATGACCCGAACAACGTTCTATCACATTAATCTCAGCATCTGGAATTAGAGCTAACATTTCAGCTGCCTTTGGTCCCATATTTTGTGCTCTTGCATGGCAAGAAAGGTGTAGGTTAATCGAGCCACTAAGTTTATTTGGGCTATCAGAAAGTCCTTCTTTCTTTGCTATATCTACAATATATTCCGACAAATCATATGTTGCAGCGCTAACGCGTTTTACATTTTTATTATCTGGCAAAATCAAGGGCCATTCAAATTTCAACATCAGGGCACACGATGGAACTAGAGCAATAACATCGTAACCCTTATCAATCCATTGGATTAAATCAGTCGATACTTTTTTCGCTTTTTGCGCTACACTAGAAATATCACCATATTCCAACTGCGGCATTCCGCAACATGATGGATAAACAACCTCGGTTTCTACTCCGTTCTTAGCTAGTATCGCTTGAGTTAACTCTCCGATTTTTGGATTATTATGATTTACGAAACAAGTCGCATAAAGTACAACTTTTCGTTTACTCTTTCCAACAACGGGAGTTAAAGCATACCTTTCAAAGGTTTTTGTTGTAAACATGGGTAAAGTAGCATCTTTATGGATTCCCGCGATAATTTTCATTAAAGGTCTGGTTAATAGATTTCCCCGTCTAAGTACCCAGTTTATAAGCCCCGACAGATATGAAGCAATTTTTCCATTTAAATCCGTTTTCGCCATCTGTCGATGAAAAAAACCAACTTTACCTTGCCCGAACTCCATAGCTCGGTAACGCAACATTAAATGGGGGAAATCTAAATCAAATTCGTGGGGTGGTACATAAGGGCATTTTGTCATAAAACACATGTCACACATTGTACAGGCGTCAATTGCTGGTTTAAAATCTTTACTTTGAACCGTATCCAGCTCTCCACTTTCCGATTCATCAATAAGATCAAACAAGCGCGGAAACGTGTCACATAAATTAAAGCACCTTCTACATCCGTGGCAAATATCGAATACTCGACGTAGTTCATTATCAATTTTTTCTGGATCAATATATTCTGGCTCCTGCCACGGAATATTGTGACGGGTTGGCGCTTCTAGACTCCCTTCAGACATTTCATAAACCACGCATACTTAGAAAATTATTTTGACCTATTTAATAAAATGGGGGACCCATGAAGGGACCCCCTTTTGATTTTACATCATTTTGCAATAAGCTAGTAATTAATCGAGTCCATCCAAAGCTTTTTGGAAACGACCAGCATGAGATTTTTCAGCCTTTGCTAGGGTTTCAAACCAGTCAGCAATTTCGTCAAAACCTTCCTCGCGCGCAGTTTTAGCCATACCCGGGTACATGTCTGTATATTCATGTGTTTCTCCAGCCACTGCCGCACCTAAATTCTGGGCCGTCGACCCAATAGGCAAACCCGTTGCTGGATCACCTGTTTCTTCTAAATATTCTAGATGACCGTGTGCATGACCAGTTTCCCCTTCAGCGGTTGAACGAAACACCGTTGACACGTCATTATATCCCTCAACATCCGCTTTCTGCGCAAAATAAAGATACCTACGATTTGCCTGTGATTCACCAGCGAATGCATCTTTCAAATTTTGTTCTGTATCAGTTCCTTTAAGTGAAGGCATTATACCCTCCTTCCGTTTTGATTAATGTTATATCTCTATCTTGATTTCTAGATCCAAAGAGAAAAACCAGACCAACTTCACTCCATTATGCCTATAAATAATTTCTAGTCAATAATATTTTAATAATTCTAATAAATTACATAACTGTTTGTTATTAAATATTTTAATTAGTGTTTTTTACACGTAAGATAATGTCAATACGGCTGAATTCCTGGCCTGCTGGAATCTCTGGCAATCCAGTCAGTTTTACTTGATCTGCCTCAATATCCTTCAACTCACGACTATCTTCGTCAAAAATATGGTGGTGATAGGTAGTATTGGTATCAAAATAACTACGGCCCGCCTCAACGACTATCTCATGTAACAGGCCTACTTTGTTAAACTGGTGCAAGACATTATATACGGTAGCCAAAGACACACTGAGACCTGTCTTAACTGCTTTACGATGCAACATCTCAGCAGTTACGTGCTGATTATCCCCTTCAAATAATAATTTTGCTAAACCCAGTCTTTGACGTGTTGGCCTCAAGCCAGCATTTCGCAAACACTTTATTACGTTACTATAAGGACGCAATTTATCCATAAGCCAACTCCTTTATTAGAGTTGCATAACTGATAAAGAATTATCTCAAATAAATCTAGGATTATATTTAAAAAAATTCAAATTAGTTACTAATTATTTAGATAGGGCATCCCAACTATATTATAACCCGAATCGACGTGATGGGTTTCCCCTGTTACACCACTTCCCATATCGCTAAGCAAATATAGTGCCGCACCACCCAGTTGATCTAATGTAACGGATCGACGAAGGGGCGCATTAATCTCACTAATACTATAAATTTTACGCGCTGCACCAATAGCACTACCCGCCAAAGTTCGCATGGGGCCAGCTGATAACGCATTCACCCGAATGCCGTCTGGTCCAAGATCTGCAGCAAGATATTTAACACTTGCTTCCAACGCTGCCTTTGCAACACCCATAACATTATAATTAGGTAAAACACGTTCGGCACCATAATAGGTTAACGTAATCATGCTACCTCCATTTTCCTTCATCAAAGGGTATGCAGCTTTTGCAACTGCTGTAAAAGAAAAACAAGATATGTTTAAGGTTCGAACAAAATTGTCAGGCGTCGTATCTACATAACGACCATTTAGCTCATCTTTGTCAGAGTAAGCGACCGAGTGAACAATAAAATCAACATTGCCCCAATCTTCGGCCAAACGATCAAAGACATCGCGTAAATCATCATTCTCCTCGACATCACACTTCAGTATAATATTAGACCCAACACTCTTAGCCAAAGGTTTTAACCGCTTCTCAATTGCACCACCTTGATATGTAAAAGCAAGTTCCGCACCAACATCCGCAAGAACTCTAGAAATACCCCAAGCGATTGAACGTTCATTAGCAACGCCCATGATAAGGCCCCGCTTCCCACACATATCATTATTAGCGAACATTAATTACTATACGGCTTCAGGATTAGTAAAAACAAGGCAAGCATTTGTACCACCAAAACCAAAACTATTGGACATTGCGCAGTTTATATCAACACCATCAATACACTCGCGAACGATTGGCATATCACCAACCTCGGGCTCCAATTCATCAATATTGGCTGATGCGCAAATAAAATTATTATCCATCATCAACAATGAATAAATTGCTTCTTGTACCCCGGTTGCGCCAAGGGAGTGTCCAGTTAACGATTTAGTCGAATTAAAATACGGAATATGGTTATGCTCGTGGAAAACTTCACGTATGGCTCCAAGCTCTTTCACATCGCCAACAGGTGTCGAAGTACCATGTGTATTTATATAATCAACAGATAAATTAACAGTTGCCATTGCTTTCTGCATACAACGGATAGCACCCTCGCCAGAAGGTTGAACCATATCATAGCCATCTGAAGTTGCTCCATAACCTGCTACTTCACCATATATTTTAGCACCACGGGCTTTAGCACGTTCATACTCCTCAACGACGACGACACCACCACCACCCGCTATAACAAAACCATCCCGATTTGCATCAAACGCCCGGGATGCTATAGCAGGGTTATCATTATAATTGGAAGAAAGCGCTGGCATTGCATCAAACATTACAGACATACCCCAACCCAGTTCCTCTGCACCACCAGCAAAAACTATATCCTGTTTACCCCATTGGATCATTTCAGCGGCATTACCAATGCAATGAGCTGACGTGGAACATGCCGAGGTGATTGAATAATTAATCCCTTTAATTTTAAAAGGTGTCGCTAAAGTTGCTGAATTTGTCGAAGACATTGTCCGAGGAACCATAAATGGACTAACTTTTCTCGGACCCCTCTTACGCGCCGTATCTGCGGAATCAATCAAATTTACTACTGAAGGTCCACCCGAACCCATAATCAAACCGGTATCTTCATTTGAAACTTCGTCTTCATCAAGGCCGGAATCTTCAATGGCTTGCTGCATAGCAATATAGTTATATGCAGCTCCCTCACCCATAAAGCGTCTTTCTCGTCTATCCACAAATTTGGTTACATCAATATCAGGCTTGCCCCAAATTTGACTACGAAAACCCATTTCAGCGAATTCTTCAGAGAAGGAAATACCGGACTTTGCTTCTCTCAAAGATTTAAGAACTTCTTTTTTATTGTTGCCAATACAGGAAACAATACCTAATCCAGTAATAACTGCTCTTCTCACACGCCCCTCACCTTCACATCAATTCAGTTTAGCCTGTTTAAACGTCAGCAGGGATAGTCCCAACGCGAAGTCCCTTTGATTCATAACAAGTTTCACCATCAACCACCATTCGCCCATCAGCAAATGCGATAGAAACCTGACGATTAATAACACGTTTTATATCAATTTCATAAGTAACAAGCTTTGCTTGAGGTGTAACCATAGACGTAAACTTAACCTCACCAACACCGAAAGCACGTCCACGTCCTGTCGCACCAGTCCAACCCAAATAAAAACCAACCAATTGCCACAATGCATCTAGGCCAAGGCAACCAGGCATCACCGGGTCGCCATCAAAGTGACATATAAAAAACCACAAATCTGACTTGATATCAAATTCTGCAATAATTTTACCTTTTCCATAAAAACCACCGTCCGAAGTTATGGAAATAATACGATCAAACATTAACATCGGAGGAAGAGGAAGTTGGGCATTACCCGGACCAAACAGCTCACCTTTACCACAAGATATTATATCGTCGTAAGAATAACTGTTCTTTTGTTTGAATAACTCCCTCTCAACCATATCCTCTGCTAATGAATACCCACTATCCCTAGTTTATCGGAGGGATAAGGCTCAACCCTCTCTATTGCTTAAGAAAACCCCATTAAAACATTATAAATCAGCAAAATACAAAACAACCTAAGTAAAAAATTTAGCACAATTACCAGTCACCATGTAACCATGTTTAATCCCTATTAGAGTATATATGTAGCAAAATTTTGAAAAACGACTCGCTAGGTCAAATAATTGTATTTATTCAAATAAATTTTTTTATGAATGTTGTTTTTAAAAAAATTTCTTGAATCGTTTAATCATTGATTTCCTCACCTGTTTCTTGATCAACAGATTTCATCGAGAGCTTGACCTTACCGCGATCATCAATACCAATAAGCTTTACTTTAACTTCATCACCAACATTCACAATATCTGTGGTTTTCTCTACTCGCTCTGGACGTAGTTCACTAATATGAACTAATCCATCTCGCGCACCCATGAAATTAACAAATGCCCCAAAATCAACTGTTTTGACAACTTTACCTGTGTAAATTACACCAACCTCTGGTTCAGCGGTAATATTTTTTATCATTTCAAGTGCGGCCTGAGACGCCTTCTCATCAACCGCAGCCACCTTAACCGTGCCATCATCTTCAATATCTATTTTAGCACCCGTTGTTTCACAGATTTCACGAATCATTTTACCACCAGGGCCAATAATTTCACGAATTTTATCGGTTGGAACAGACATCACGGTAATACGTGGGGCATTCTCACTTACACCATCCCGAGCTGTATTAAGCGCTTTTGCCATTTCCCCCAAAATATGTAATCGCCCATCACGCGCCTGAGCAACCGCATCACGCATGATTTCTTCGGTAATTGATGTAATCTTAATATCCATTTGAAGCGCTGTAATTCCAGTTTCTGTTCCAGCCACTTTAAAATCCATATCACCTAAATGATCCTCATCACCCAAGATATCGGATAAAATAACCACCCCATCATCTTCTTTAATTAAACCCATCGCAATACCAGCAACGGGTCGCACAAGCGGAACACCGGCATCCATCATTGAGAGTGATGTTCCACAAACCGTCGCCATGGAGGATGAACCGTTAGATTCAGTAATCTCAGATACTATTCGAATAGTGTAGGGAAATTCCTCTTTATCAGGCATTACAGGACGGAGGGCTCGCCAAGCTAATTTACCATGACCAATTTCACGCCTTCCAGGACCCATCATTCTGCCGGCCTCACCAACTGAGTAGGGTGGAAAATTATAATGCAATAGAAAATGTTCTCTATAATCTCCATCTAAACCATCAATTATCTGTTCATCTTGTCCAGTACCCAGAGTGGCGACAACCATTGCTTGCGTTTCACCTCTGGTAAAAAGAGCACTGCCATGAGCCCTCGGCAAAATACCAACCTCCGAAACAATGGGTCGGACCGTTTTGGTGTCACGACCGTCGATACGTTCACCCGTTTTAATAAGATCCTTTCGAACAATATCTTTTTCAATATTTTTAAAAGCACCACTAACAATTATATCAGTTGCATCTTCATTATCTACAAAAACCTCACTTACCTTTGATTTAACAACGGCAATACTAGCTTGGCGTGCGGATTTATCAGATATCGCATATGCCTCCCGTAGACCAGTTTCTGCCAATTTCCTTACCTGCGCTTCTACCTCAGAAACAATAGATGGTGTTTCTGGCACGTCACGAGGTTCCCTGGCACATGCCTGAGCTAACTCAATAATTGCTTGAATAACTTCTTGATTAGCTTTGTGACCAAACATTACAGCGCCTAGCATTACATCTTCGGATAATTCACTCGCTTCAGATTCAACCATCAGCACACCCTCGCTTGTACCCGCAACCACAAGATTCAACTGAGAACTTGTCATATCATCGATTGGGGGGTTCAAAACATACTCACCATCGATAAAACCAACCCGGGAGGCGCTGATAGGACCCATAAATGGAATACCCGAAATCGTCAAAGCAGCCGAAGTGCCTATCATCGCAGCAATATCAGGGTCGTTTTCCATATCATGGGCAAGAACAGTGCATATTAATTGGGTTTCACATTTATAATTTTTGTGAAACAAGGGACGTATTGGACGGTCAATCAAACGTGATGTTAAAGTTTCTTTTTCGGACGGTCGCGCTTCACGTTTAAAAAAGCCTCCAGGTATTTTACCAGCGGCAAATGCTTTTTCTTGATAATTTACAGTCAATGGAAAAAAATCAAGATCAGTTCTAGGGTCCTTTGCCCCAACAGCAGTACACAATACTTTCGTTTCACCATAAGTGATCAATATAGCCCCATCAGCTTGACGAGCAATTTTACCCGTCTCAAAAGTCAGCTTACGACCGCCTAGATCTATTTCTTTTTTAAATTCAGTAAACATTTCTTTATCCTTCCTACATACAAAATATATTTCCAACATGCGTCCAAATAAGTCCCAAGTTTCTTCAACTTTATTTTGAGACCCATCCAACCGATCAATTATGCTTAACCGGATTTAGCCCTATCGTGGGCAATTTAGTAAAATGGGAAAAGTGCCAATAGAAAATCCCAACCAGCAACTTTTCAATTAATTTCAAGTTTTTTCTTAATTTACCGGCGCAGATCAAGTCGTTTTATTAAATCTTGATAACGCTCAGATTTTTTTGAGTTTAAATAATCCAAAAGCCGGCGTCGCTGCCCAACCATAATTAAAAGTCCACGGCGGGAATGATGATCTTTTTTATGGGCTTTTAGATGATCTGTAAGATTACTAATGCGCTCGGTCAAAATTGCAATCTGCACTTCTGGGGATCCGGTATCACCGTCTTTTATAGCAAACTCACTAATTAGTTCTTGCTTTCGTTCTGCTGTAATCGACATCGTCTACTCCAATCTTTTCAAATGTTCAAAACTCGGACTGGACGAATCTCACCACCTTGGAGTTTTGCCAACGCAACGACCTCACCCTCAGACTTTGCACAAACCACCGTATTTGGATTAATTCCATTTAGGGATATGCGCTTAGCCACTTTAATAGCCGAAATGGGTTGTCCACACCTTAAGCGACGAGCTTCGTCTACAGTTAAAACTAACGCCGGGATGTCGTCCAGCGCAGCTTCAACAGGCCGCAATAAGTCTACAGCGGCGCCTTTATGCCCTAATTCTTCCAATTGATCCAGCGAAATCGCATCTTTTTCAACAAAGGGACCAACAGAGGTCCGCCGAATCTGCGAAACATGGCCTACAGTACCTAATTGGCCTGCAAGATCACGGGCCAATCCTCGAATGTAGACGCCCTTACCAGATGTAACCTCAAATGAAGCATGATCACCATCAATCACTTTTATTAACTTAAACTCCTCAATAAATATTGATCTTGGCTTTAATTTTATAGGTATTTTTTTTCGTGCTAATGCATAAGCTCGTTTTCCACCAACCTTAACTGCAGAATACGCTGGCGGGGTTTGTTGAATATTTCCAATAAACTGAGATAAAATAGATTCGATACCCATCTTATCAGGCCGAACACGGCTGATATCAATAGGGGAACCCTGAGCATCATCTGTATCCGTAGCTAATCCCCAACAAATTGTAAAATTATATTTTTTTTTACCATTCATCATAAACGACACAGTTTTTGTTGCTTCGCCAAATGCTAACGGAAGCACCCCAGTTGCCAGAGGATCAAGAGTACCACCATGACCAACTTTAGTGGCATTCATTATCCTCTTAGCTCGGCCGACAACTTTCGCCGATGTGATATCTCTGCCTTTATCAATCACTAGCCACCCGTGAACCGAATTATCAAATTTATTTTGGACCATCTATCAACCTTAGTCTTCAACCTGGTTTTCATCTAACGCTTTAGTTGATTTTTTCTCATCGGTAGATTGCAAAAGATTTCCAATACGATCTGCTTGGTCAAATGAAAAATCATGTTCGAAGCGTAATTTAGGAACGCGCCGCAGACGTGCGCGCCGCGCTATCTGGTATCGCAAAAATGGAGTAGCTCTCGCCAACGCCCGTATCATTTTATCGGACCGACCTCCACCGAGCTCAATAACAAATACAGTTGCATTATTCAAATCGGGGGAAATACGAACCTCAGAGACAGTAATCGACAAACCATTTAATTCCGGATCGTTTAATTCACCACGTAGCATAATTTGTGATAAAAAATGGCGTAACTCTTCTCCAACTCGCAACTGTCGCTGACTGAAAGGTTTTTTGGACACGTGGAAAGAATTCTTGCTCATGTTACTAATCGGTTATCGGACGATACTATATTTCTGGAGCTTCCTCTTTAATATCAAAACACTCAATAACGTCGCCAATTTTCAAATCGTTATAGTTTTCAAAAGACATCCCACATTCATTTGACTCTTTTACTTCATTAACATCATCCTTAAAACGTTTTAAGGTTGATAAATTACCTTGATGAATTACAATATTATCCCTTAGAAGACGGACGCCCGCACCACGCCTAACCTCACCAGTGGTAATGAAACAACCGGCTACTTTTCCGATTTTTGACACATTAAAAACATCACGAACCTCAGCGTTCCCCAAGAAAGTCTCTCGAACGATTGGGGTCATCATCCCAATAAACAATTTTTTGATATCATCTATTACATCATAAATTACTGAGTAATACCTTATATCAACACTTTCTCGACCAGCTAAATCAAGTGCCTGACGATTAGCTCTTACATTAAAGCCTATAATTGGGGCATTCGAAGCTGCTGCTAGAGTGATATCTGACTCATTTACCCCACCAACACCCTGATGCAAGACCTGAACTCGAACCTCTTCTTGCGGTAAATTCTTCAACATACCAGCAATCGCCTCGACTGAACCTTGAACATCAGCTTTTATGAGAATGGGTAGTTCTTTAGTTTCACCTTTTTGAATAGATTTAAACATTTCCTCAAGACTACCACGATTGCCAACTGCAGTTTTAGCGGACCTATTTTTGCTTGTTCTAAATTCTGCAACCTCACGCGCCCTCGCCTCACTCTCAACAACAAAGAACCCATCACCGGCGGCAGGAACGCCAGTAAAACCAACCACTTCAACGGGGACACTAGGGCCAACATTATCAATTTTCTTTCCTTGATCACCCAAAAGAACTCGGACCCTTCCAGATTCGGATCCTGCTACAAAAATATCTCCCGTTCTCAGAGTACCACGCTGAACCAGAACCGTCGCCATTGCACCTTGCCCCTGCTCAACACGCGACTCTAATACAACACCTTCCGCAGAGCGATTGGGATTAGATTTTAAATCCAGAATTTCCGCCTGCAACAAAATTGCTTCTTCCAGCTTATCTATATTAGTATTCTCTATTGCCGAGACTTCAACATCTAATACATCGCCACCCATAACTTCAGTTACTAGCTCATATTCAAGAAGTTGATTACGCACCCGATTTGGATCAGCTTCAGGTTTATCCATTTTATTTATTGCAACAATTATCGGCACGTCTGCGGATTTTGCATGATTGATAGCCTCAACAGTTTGCGGCATAATTCCGTCATCTGCGGCGACAACCAATACAACTATGTCCGTTACCTTGGCACCACGTGAACGCATAGACGTAAAAGCCTCGTGCCCAGGGGTATCAATGAATGTAACTTTTTCTCCATCGCGGGTCATCGCTTGATATGCACCAATATGCTGAGTAATACCACCCGCCTCTCGTGAAGTAATATTAGCTTTACGAATTGCATCTAACAAAGACGTCTTACCATGATCAACATGACCCATAACAGTCACAACTGGCGGCCTCGAAATAAGGTCTTCCTCTTTATCTATATCGTCCCCCAGGCCAATTTCAATATCTGAATCACTTACACGTTTCACTGTATGGCCGTATTCTTCTACAACAAGCTCAGCCGTATCAGCATCAATAATCTCGCTCATATTTGCTACAACACCAAACTTCATCAGTGATTTGATAACATCAACGCCCCTTGCCGCCATACGGTTTGAGAGCTCTTGAACAGAGATTGTCTCTGGAATTGTAACTTCTCGAATGATTTTGGTGTGCTCAATTGGTCCTTCTTTTCGCTTTTTTCGTTCGCGTTGTCGTTTAACAGACGCTAAAGAACGCTGACGTTCGGAATCATCTAAAGCATCGGCAATTGTTAGCTTTCCCTGACTTCGGCGCCGACTTTGTCTAAGTGTGGCTGTTGTACGTTTGGGTAAGTTTGATTTTTTCTTTTCAAGATCATCATCATCTTTTACTAAAATCTTATCCTGATGAGATTTTGCAGCGGCCGCTTGCGCTGCTTCCAGATCTATTGCTGCTTGTCTGGTTTTCTCTAATTCTTCTTTCGCTTTTTCATTTTTGTCTAAAGTATTTTCTTTGGGTTTTTCTTTCGTCGGTTTTTCGATCTCCTGGTCTTCAAGTTCACTTGCCTCTTGAAGCGCCTGTGCTCGAACAGCTCTCTCCTGATCGGTCAAAACATGACTGGTTTTAGAAACGTCAGTTTTTTCTTCTAAAACATGCTCTTTATCTTGTTCTGAATCAATAATAGGGTCAATTTTATCCGGTCCCTCTTTGACAATTTCAGTCATATTGCCAGACGAACTAGGTGCAAAGGTCCTTTTCTTTTTTACTTCAACCGTAACAACTTTTGATCGGCCATGAGAAAAATTCTGACGAACCTCACCACCTCCAACTGTCTTTTGAAGTTCGAGTTTACCGGGTCGCGAAAGACTAAGCTTTTTTTTCGGCGTTTTATTTTTGCTTTCTGTTTTGTCTATCATGCTTAACCATCTATTTATAATTAATAATAGCTATTACGCTAATTATTTGACAAATTTAATTTTATTCATTTGAATTCATAATTCAGGGTTTTCTCTTAGACTCATCAACTTATTTATTATTCTTATCTTCTTCTATATCCTCAGATTCTAACTCTTTCAGATCATCTCCTTCCTTCTCAAGTTCACTAGAATTAGGCTCGTCTTCAAACCAATGTGCCCTCGCTAACATAATAATTTCATTCGCCAAATCTTCAGTTAAATTAACCTTGCCAACGATATCAATCAGTTCATCATTGGCTAGATCGGCTAAATCATCAAGGCTCTTAATTCCATTCTCACCAAGAGCTACGAGCATTTCGCTATTCAATCCCGGGATATTTGCAATTTCATCGCTTACACCAGCTTTTTTGCGTTCTTCTGTAAGCTCAATTTCTTTTTGTTCTAAGAATTGTCGGGCTCGGGTGTGTAATTCAGAAACCAAATCCTCATCAAAACCTTCAATTGACAATAAATCTTCAACTGGCACAAAAGCTACCTCCTCTATCGTTGAAAATCCTTCAGTTACTAGCAATTGGGCTATCACTTCATCAACGTCTAAACTATCAATAAACAATTTAGAGCGGGTTTTAAACTCTTCATTCCGGCGATCAGATTCTTCAGCTTCTGTTAAAATATCAATATCCCAGCCCGTTAATTGAGACGCGAGACGTACATTTTGGCCGCGACGACCAATTGCCAGACTTAGCTGCTCATCTGGCACAACTACTTCAATTCGATTCTGTTCTTCATCCAATACCACTTTAGTGACTTCAGCAGGGGCCAATCCGTTAACAATAAAATTTGCGGGTTGATCAGACCAAGAAATAATATCAATTTTTTCACCTTGTAATTCGGCAACGACAGCCTGAACTCGTGAACCTCGCATTCCAACGCAAGCTCCAACCGGATCAATACTATTATCTGAAGATACAACGGCTATCTTCGCACGACTTCCAGGATCACGAGCAACCGATTTTATTTCAATTACACCATCATAAATTTCCGGTACTTCTTGAGTAAATAATTTAGACATAAATAGCGGGTGGCTTCTCGATAAAAAAATTTGTGGGCCTCGCTGTTCTTCTCTCACATCAAATATATAAGATCTAACGCGATCGCCATTATTAAAATGCTCTCGTGGAATACACTCATCGCGGCGAATAATGCCTTCTGTACGATTACCTAAATCAACAATAACATTGCCAAATTCCACTCGTTTAACCACACCATTAACAATTTCACCAATACGATCTCTAAATTCTGCAAACTGCCGCTTGCGTTCAGCCTCCCGAACCTTTTGCACAATAACCTGTTTAGCAGTCTGGGCCGCGATGCGACCAAAATCAATTGGCGGTAACAAATCAACAAGAAACTCACCAATTATAGCGTCAGATTTCCTTTCTTTAGCCATATTCAAAGTAATTTGAGTCACTTCATTCTCAACTTCTTCAACCACCTCCACATGTCGTTCCAATTTAATTTCTCCAGAGCTACGATCAATTTCAGCACGGATATCATGCTCATGGCCATATTTCGAACGACCGGCCTTTTGAATTGCCTGTTCCATAGCTTCCATAACTTCTTCTTTATCAATCCCTTTTTCACGCGCCACCGTATCCGCCACCAAAAGAAGCTCCGGGTGCGTATATATCATTTTTTCCTCTGTCTTCGTATTCATAATTTTTAATCTATACCTCTACTAACCAAATTAATTCTGGGTTACTGCACCTAGCAGCTCTGGTGTCAACAATAACTTTGCTTTTTGAATTTGGAAGAATGACAAAACATACTCTTCTTCTTTAATTCTCATTTTAATTTTATCACCATCAACACCAGTCAAGGTTCCCTTAAATTTTCTCCGCCCATCAAGCGTATCTTTCATATCAACACGGGCATCAAACCCAATATATCTTTCAAAATCTTCAAGGCGTAACAGGGGACGATCTATCCCTGGTGAACTCACTTCTAATAAATAATTTTCGCCAAATGGTTCATTAATATCTAATATGATTGAGGCTTCTTTTGAAATTATTGAACAATCCTCTATAGTGATATTTATTTCATCTAACCGTTCAACCATGATTTGCACCCTCGTAATGTTTTCATAAAAAATCTGAACCTGAACAAGACTATACCCAAGACCCTTAATTGTTGGGAATATTAAATTTTTAATTTCTAGTTCTTTGTTCATAAACTAATATGTACCTTTCTAATCGTATGCAAAAATTTACCTTCCAAATCAAACCCCAAAATGCAAAAAAGTGGGCCCGCAAGCCCACTCTCAGGTTTTAGTTTACTGAGTATCATTGAAGAATTAGCGAGATATTGGATCTAAAAACCAAAAAATACAAGCTTTTTCTTGGCTCAAAGGATTACCTTTATTGCCGAACACACCTCTGAAAAGTTAAATAAACGCATTTTTGTCCTGATGAAATAGCTTTTTTTTCGTAGCGCGTGGGAACAGAATCACAATAATTATCACGCCAATCCTCTGGTCCATTGACCAACCAAACAAAATCTGGGTGGTGGTAAAACATGTCCAATGACCATCTAGCAAAGTTCATATTGTCAGTTGAAAATCGTAAATGTGCCCGATCCTTCATAACTCTTGATAGTGAATTCAAATTTTCAATATTAATAAATCTTCGTCGATTATGTCGTTTTTTAGGCCAAGGATCTGAAAATAAAACAAAAACCTTGTCAATAGAATTGGGGGATAGTTTCTCCAGAAGTAAACGAGCATCATCATTAAAAAGGCGGATGTTTTGCAATGATCTTTGGTTAATTTCGGAAAGTAGCTTTGCAACACCGTTTATATATGGCTCACACCCAATAAAACCCGTATCAGGGTGAGTTTCCGCTTGAAACGCCAGATGCTCACCTGCACCAAAACCAATTTCTAACCAAACATTATTATTATTAAATAAAAGTGGGGGGTTAATTAAACTAGGTGTATCAAGATTAATTAACACCTCCGGAAGTAATTTATTTATTAAGTTATTGCGTAGTCGACTTAATGATGGCCCTTTGCGCCTTCCATAAAATTGGTATTTATTTGAAGAAGAGCTTTTACCTTTCATCATAGGACTAGGGTTAAAAATTTTCTATACGGCTGATTTTAAAGAATCCACGAGATCCACTTTTTCCCAGGAAAATCCACCATCTTCATCTGGTGGTCGCCCAAAATGACCATAAGCAGAAGTACGGGCATAAATTGGGCGACTTAAATTTAAATGCTCACGAATACCCCGGGGACTTAAATCCATTACCTCTTGTAGAGCCTCAGCCAGCCTTTCCTCGTCAATCAAACCCGTTCCAGCAGTATTAACATATACCGAGAGCGGCTTGGATACACCAATGGCATAGGCTAGCTGAATAATACATTTTTCAGCTAATTCAGAAGCAACAATATTTTTCGCCAAATATCGTGCCGCATAAGCCGCCGATCGATCAACTTTAGTTGGATCTTTTCCTGAAAACGCACCTCCTCCATGAGGAGCTGCCCCACCATACGTATCAACAATTATTTTCCGACCGGTCAATCCAGTATCTCCATCTGGTCCACCAATAACAAATAAACCGGTCGGATTAACATAAAACTCTTCCTCTGGACACATCCAACCCTTCGGCAGGACAGTTTCAACATAAGGCCTTACAATTTCTTTTACAGCTGCTTGATCCAATTCACTGTCGTGTTGAGTTGATACAACGACAGAAGTTGCACCTACTGGTTTTCCGTCCTCATACTTTAAGGTGATTTGGCTCTTAGAGTCTGGGCCCAATCCTAAAATTTCACCAGAATGCCTAGCTTTAGCGAGTTTTTCAAGTATAGCGTGAGAATAATGAATAGCGGCTGGCATTAATACTTCAGTTTCACGACATGCATATCCAAACATAATCCCTTGATCACCTGCTCCTTCATCTTTATTACCTTTTGCATCAACCCCTTGAGCAATGTCGGTAGATTGTGCATGGACATGCACTGCAACATCCATTTTTTCCCAATGAAAGCCTTCTTGTTCATAACCAATATTTTTTACAACGTCTCTAGTGGTTTCTTCCATTACTTTATGGGTTATTTTATCTGGTCCACGCACTTCACCAGCAAGAACAATACGGTTTGTTGTGCAAAGCGTTTCAACGGCTACCCGAGAGAAAGGATCTGAGGCTAAAAAAACATCCACAATTGCGTCAGAAACCCTATCACTAACTTTGTCTGGATGACCCTCTGAAACCGACTCACTGGTAAAAAAATAATTTTGCATAGACACGGACTAAACCTCCTTAAAAGAACAAAGCAACCTCAAAATATACCAATGGATAAAGCTTAAGTTCTATAAATTTTAACCAAGTTTGTCGCAATGTTTACTGATAGCGTCAAGCATAATCATAGTATGAAAAATAGTTAAATATTTTCCCACAAACTTGTAGCTTGTTGGGATTAATATTCAGTACAAAACCAATTTCTTCCAAATACACAATTCCAATCCACGGGTCAAAACAAACCATAAATAATTGTTTGAATATAGTGTCATAATGAAAAATTTAATTCAATCCCGAGCAAAGTTAGTCAAGCAAACCAGCGAAATCGTGACAAAATAAAAAGCAATAAAACAACTAAGGAAACACCAAGAATCTTAAATTCTGAAAATATAGTTGGATTTTCTATTGGTTTAGGCAATGCGGAATCTATAAAAGTACGTTCATTTAAGCTAGAGGACTTTTGAATTCTGCCAAATCCATCAATAACAGCAGAAATTCCAGTATTAGCAACACGAACAAGAGGTACACCCTCTTCAACAGCTCGGAGTTGAGCCGCAGCTAAATGTTGGTAAGGGCCACTTGATACACCAAACCAAGCGTCGTTTGTAATATTTAACAGCCATCTAGGCTGAACTATATTTTTTTCACTTTTTGATATTACAGCCCCAGAAAATATTACCTCATAACAGATCAAGGGGCTTAGCGGCGGTATTCCTGGTACAGATATAGTCTGTCGGCCAAGACCACTAGAAAAGTCGACGCGACCCTCTGTTAGTTTTATAAGCGAAACAAAATTATCTAGGTATTTACGTAATGGTATATATTCGCCAAACGGCACCAGGTGAAATTTATCATATGTCGTCAAAATTCTTGCATTAGATCCAACAACGTGGAGACTATTCCATAATTTAACCGTTCCTTTGCGGTTATCAGCTCGACGCAATGAACCCGTCAAAAGAGCGCCCTTTGGTGGTATAATTTGAGCAATAATTTTTAAAGCTTGATCATTACCATCCAATATAAACGGCGTAGCCGTTTCTGGCCATATAATATGTGTTGGCCGTATAGAATTATCATACTTGTTAATAACGCTACTTAATGACAGAAGATTATTAATATGTTTGTCTCTAAATTTCGCCTTCCATTTATCCCTTTGGAGAATATTAGGCTGCACAATTCGAATTAAAACATTATCAACAAACTTTGTTTCGGCGTCATACAAACGCGAGAAACCACTTATCCAAATAGCGGCTAGTAGTGTTACAGGAATACTAAGACCAATAATCTTAAATCGTAACGATTTATCAGCATAGCCTAGAAAAGAGAAGGCAGATGCCACCCCTATTGTCAACAAACTTAGCCCCAACACACCAAACACCGATGCAAATTGCATAATTTTATCATTAAAAGTCCAGACTGAACCCAAAAGGTTCCAGGGAAATCCGGTAAACAACCAACTCCTTAGCCATTCCGAAACCACCCAAAAGATTATGACATAAACCACACGGCGTGGTCCTGGATCGGACAAGTTATATGCTAAAAAGGTAACTAAACCTATATAAATAGCAAAAACTGCAGATAAACCAAATATAGCGATCGGTATCATCCAACCGAATTTCTGAGCATCAACCAAGAAAGAAAAAGAAATCCAGTAAAGTCCAGCAACAAAAAAACCTAAACCAAACCACCAGCCAGTCGCAAACGGACCATTAACAGAAAAATTCTTTAAATGATAACCTGTTTTTTCCCCTGACTTTTTAGCAGAACCATCTAGAAGCCAAATCAAACCAACAAAAGAAGGGATCAGAGCAGGAATAAAGTGTACTGGAGGCAAGGCAAGTGTACTAAGTGCACCCAGCAGAAAAACTAGAAACACTCGACGCCACCCACAAACCACAAATGCACGATTACGCCAACTTTCAAATACAGAAATCATACTTAGGGTGCCACTGATAAATCAGTACTATTTTTCTTTAAGGGATCTTCTCTGTCTTGATCTAAATTAAATTCTAGGCCGCGTATCCGAATAGTTTTTATTCGCCTAGGATCAGCATCAACAATTTCAATTTCCATACCACAAGAATGACGCACCAGCTCACCACGAACGGGTACCCTCCCTGCGAGAGAAAAAACTAAACCACCAAGAGTATCAAATTCAATGCGTTCATTTTCTGTCACTACCTTACCAACAATTTCTTCAAAACTTTCAATCAAAACACGGGCATCAGCCTCAATCAGACCATCAGATTTCAAAAGCAACTGAGGATTTTCATCTTGGTCATGCTCATCTTCAATTTCGCCAACAATTTCTTCAACTAAATCCTCAATAGTAACCAAACCATCCACACCACCAAACTCATCCACCACCAAAGCCATATGAATCCGCTTAACACGCATTTCAAGCAAAAGTTCAAGCACCTGCATCGATGGGGATACAAATAAAATATTGCGCATGATGCTGCGTAAATGGAGATCCGCAGTAGCATCAGTTCGTTCTCCTGCCCAAAACCCAGAATGGGCCGCCATCACATCTTTAATGTGCACCATGCCAATCGCATCATCTAACGTTTCCTGAAAGATTGGAACTCTAGAATGTGCCTCACTATTAATCAATTCAACCAGGTTAGTAAAAGATGCATTGACATCCAAAGCCGAAATGTCTGCTCGGGGAACCATAACATCTGAAACAGCTTTATCTTTTAGTCTTAGAATATTACTTAATAAATTACGCTCCTCAGTTTCAAGAAGTGTCGCATCATTCTCACTATCCTCGATCAAGTCTTCAATAGCTTCCCGAACCGGATCCTCAATATTATTTCGACGAAATAATTCTAACCACCAATCTCTCAGCAATTCAAATTTACTAAGGGAAATTTTAAACCAATTTGTCATATATAATTTCGTGAATATTTTATTTTTAGTATTTTGACTCATTAAATTTTCAACAACGTTTTAAAAACTATGTTATGTTACAAATTTATTTTTAGCACCAATTCTTGGATTTACTGTTCTGGTTCACTATCAAACCAAAATCTTGGTCATAAGGATTTTTAATTCCCAAAACCTTTAAAATTTTAATTTCCATGGCCTCCATTTTGCAGGCCCCACTATTATCTTCGTGGTTATAACCAAGTAAATGCAGACAACCATGAACTACCAAATGACATAGATGATCAGACATATTTTCCGGGGCTTCCGCTTGTATTGTTTCAAAAGCAAGAACAATATCACCTAGTGTTGGGATATCATCACAAAAAGGATTTTTATCTAAGCCCGAAGAAAAAGAGAGAACATTTGTTGGCTTGTTCTTTTGTCTATACTTAAGGTTTAGTTCTTGAACCATAATATCATCAGCAAGCGCTATTGTTACCTCATATATTTTATCAGATTCAAAAGCTATCTGCCAAACGGCTGACGCTGCTTGTTGGCATAGGTTTTCAACATCTGTCAGATAAATCTTCCATTTAGAGCTTCTAAATTGAACATTAGTGATTACATTTGCAGGCATAATTATTACAATAGTAGTTCAAAATTAATACCGAGGACCGATATACTGTTTCCCCCGGTTGTTTTTTTCATAAGCTTTAATAATTTTTGACACAATCGGATGCCGTACAACATCCGATTCAGTAAACTGCACAAAGGATACTCCCTTAACTTCTCTCAAAGTTTCCACGGCATCACGCAAACCAGATCTTACACCAGAAGGTAGGTCAACTTGACTAAGGTCTCCAGTGATTACCATTGAAGCTTTTTCTCCAAGTCGGGTTAAAAACATTTTCATTTGAACAGAAGTAGTGTTTTGTGCCTCATCCAGAATTACAAACGCATCGGATAAGGTGCGTCCTCTCATAAAAGCTAGAGGTGCAATTTCTATTTCGCCATTTTCAAGTTTTTTGGCCACTTGATTCTCCGGTAACATATCATAAAGTGCATCGTAGAGAGGTCGCAAGTATGGATCAACTTTTTCCCTCATATCACCTGGCAAAAAACCTAATTGCTCACCCGCCTCAACTGCAGGACGGGATAATATGATTCGATCCACTTTTCCTGTTACTAAAGCTTCAACGCCCCTAGCAACAGCTAAATAAGTTTTACCTGTTCCGGCGGGCCCTAGTCCGAAAACTAAATCATATTTGCAAATTTTTTCAAGATAAATTGCTTGTTGAGACGAACGCGGTCGAATATGGCGCCTTTGCGTTTTAATTGATGCTAGTTTTATGCTTTCTTGTGTCATATCTTTAGCGTCTAAATCAGACATCCTCAACGCCCCATCAACATCTGAGGAATCTATTTCCCGACCTTTTTTAGCTTGAGTATAAAGATCTGTCATAACGTTATGAGCTAATTTAACCTGACCCGCAGAACCCGATATCAAAAGGGTGTTTCCCTTGTTATACAGAACAACATTAAGTTTATTTTCAACCTTGGCCAAGTGGACATTATGTTCACCAAATAGCAATGGTAACAACATGTTATCATCAAATTCTATTTGAAGATTTGCTTCTTCCGTTTCGAGATCCAAAGTTCTACCCTTTTGGGTATTTCCTTTTCCTATTTTTTTTCCCTCTTTGTTTTTGATTAGTCACAATAAACCCACTTTTTCTCTATCATCAAATTAAGATTCACCTATAATTTAAGCATAATTTGCGATCAAAAAATTTTGCCGCCTAAACTGTTAGAAGTTGCCGTTAGTAAACAAACATCAACCAATTGACCAAAATAATCTTTGGAGGCATTTACATGAACAGGCTGCATAAATGGAGAACGCCCAACGATCTGGTTCTCTTTCCGGCCTCGCCGATCAAATAATACCGGAATCACCGTTCCAATACTCTTCTGGTTAAAATCATTTTGTTGGTGCGCTAATAAATCCTGCAAAACTGCTAAGCGCTCACCCTTAACTTCTGCAGGAACTTGTCCATCCATTGAAGCCCCTGGCGTTCCAGGCCGCTTGCTGTATTTGAACGAATATGATTGAAGAAATCTGATTTCGCGGACTAATTTTAGTGTCTCCTCAAAATCTTGATCACTTTCGCCAGGAAACCCCACAATAAAATCAGATGAAAATTTTAACTCCGGGCGTTGATTCAAAAGCTTTTCAACAATGTGATAATAATCAGCAATTTTGTGTCGACGGTTCATTTTATCTAAAATGCGGTCCGAACCTGATTGAACCGGTAAATGTAGAAATGGCATAAGACAACTGACTTCTCCATGGGCAAAAATTAAATCATCATCCATGTCAACGGGATGGGATGTCATATAACGTAACCGTTCAACACCATCAATCTCAGCAAGAGAACGAATGAGGTATCCTAATCCGACCTCTTTACCAGAATCACTTCTAGTTTTCTTTCCATGATAAGCGTTAACATTTTGCCCTAACAGGATGATTTCTTTTACACCTTCACTTGCTAAGGTTTTTGCCTCAAAAATAATTTCATCGACCGCACGGGAATATTCTGCTCCCCTTGTATATGGAACTACGCAAAAAGTACAAAACTTATCACATCCTTCTTGAATCGATAAAAAAGCAGAGGAGCCTTTAGCAACAACATTTGGTAAAAAATCAAATTTAGTTCTTTCTGGAAATTCAATGTCTAAAAAACCATTTTTCGCTATATTTTTTCCTACCCGGTTTGCGTCAGCCAACATTGCCGGTAATTTATGGTAGGTTTGCGGACCCACAACCATGTCAACGTAAGGAGCACGTTTTAAAATCTCTGCACCTGCGGCCTGGGCAACACACCCTGCAACCGCAATCAAAGTTACTTTTCCCAAAGAAGAGCGTTTTAATTTAATTTTTTTTAAACGACCCAATTCGGAAAAAAGTTTGTCTGATGCCTGCTCCCGTATATGACACGTGTTAACAATAACAATATCAGCACCTTCAGGGCCTTCGGTAGCAACATAACCTAGCGGAGCTAAAACATCTAGCATTCGATTCGAATCATAAACATTCATTTGACAACCAAATGTTTTAATATGAACCTTCTTAGTCAAGCGAAAACTTTATGGCCATGATAGATTATAAATAAACAAAAGCTCATAATTATTATTCAGGCTCTGAGTTTTCTTTTGAATCTTCAAGCTTCACACCATATAGCTCCATCTTATGTCCAATAAGTTTAAAGCCTAGACGTCTAGCAATTTTCATCTGTAATTCCTCGACTTCTTCGTCATGAAATTCAATGATTGAACCCGACCGAACATCAACCAAATGATCATGATGATCGGTGCTTGATACTTCATAACGCGCCCGACTATCACCAAAGTCATGCTTGTCTAACAAACCCGCCTCCTCAAAAAGACGCACCGTTCGATAAACCGTTGCTATACTTATTCTTGAATCAATCGCAATAGAACGCTGATGCAGATCTTCAACATCTGGATGATCATCGGCTTCCGACAAAACCCGGGCAATCACCCTACGTTGTTCTGTCATCTTCATCCCACGTTGAATACATAACTGCTCTAATTTGTTTATTATTTTATCCCCTTAAAAATACTAAATTTTTCAAGCCTATAATAGGTTAAGATCCTCAAATAAAACCTACCATAAATCACCATACAAATGGCTCATTGCTATCATTGATGATCCAACACCAAAATACAAGAATTAGTAAACATTGACTCCATTCTAATAATATTTACTCGGATTTTTCAACAAAAAAAATTTAGCGGGGATTCTTATCTTAGGATTACTCAAATTATAATTTTATGGTACTGAATAGCATCAACACGCCTTTTTTTTCGTTGATAATAATGATTACGCCTCCCAAACGTCTCAAACCCTTGATCAACATATAAATATTGAGCCACCTCATTGTCTTCTGCAACCTCTAGTAAAACCTTTTTCACATCAAATTTTCTTGCTCGTGTTATAACATTCTGGATTAAATTAATGGCCAGTCCGTTGCGACGCCATTCTGGCAAAACACAAATTGTAAGAATTTCACATTCGTCACCTCCCACTAAACAAAGTACAAATCCTGCATAACCTAGTTTGAACGCTCTTGTTTCTGATTGCGAAAAGTCTTTATAATTAGCTGAATCTTTACTTTTTACGATAGCCATAAATCCAAACACAGACGACAATGTGAGAAGTTGTTGAAAATCTTTAGTCGACCAAGAAACCTCAAAACACTTGGCATGAACCGAAGCTAAATTCTCTGCACAGGAAATTGACAACCCAACAAACTCAACACAAGATGTTATAAAATCAGTCATTATATATCAATTTACTTTTTGTATTTCCCAATCAACCCTGATTTACTAGTTAAGCTAACATCCGGGGGCTTAAGGTAAAATGGCACGGGCTTTTCTAACACTACACCAGTTTTTATTATTCCAAAGGCTAGCTCAGCAATGATTGCTGGATTTAGGCAAATCCCAGAGGATGATTTGACAATCCGTGGGTCCAATAACCTAAGGAATGTTAATGCTCGATCAATTGCATTACCCGCCAACAAAACAGGGGAATGCTGAACCAAAGAAACAAGCTCAGGACCTTCCACAGTTTTTGGTTTCATCAATGCCGACAAATTTTCATCGTACAAACAGACATAAAAGTCTGATCGTTTTGTTTCTAGTACGACAAGTACTTTACAGCCCTGCCTCTCACTTTTAGAGATTCCATGCACCAAAGCTTCAAAATTTGTTATACCAATTAGAGGTATTTTACAGACTAATGCCAAGCTGCGAGCAGTTGCCAATCCTATCCGAATTCCGGTAAACGCTCCGGGGCCAACCGTAACAGCCAATAAATTCAAGTCTTGGTAATCTGATCCTGCTTTAACGAGAACACTCTCCATCATAGGAACAAGAACTTCAGCATGACCTCTATCAATAAACTTTTTTTCTTCAGCTAAAATTTGGTGGTTCTGCCAAATTGTTACTGCACAAAAAGATGATGTGGTATCAAATGCTAATACCTTCAATTTCGTCTTGTCTCTCTCATTGATTTAAACTTATTGTAGAATTGTACATTTAATTATACCCTAGAAACATGTCCCATTAGTATTAAAAATCAAAAAAATTAACACATCAAGTTAGATAGTCCGGATCAAAATTGTAAGATGACATTAATAGAAATATCACCCAAGACCCATAGTTTAGAAATTTCAATTGAATACGCCACTGCTAATAACTTTACAGGCAACGTTGTATATAAGAGAGCAGCCTGTTATCTCCACCCCCAGGCTGAGAAATTGTTATGCAAAGCGATTAAACTAGCAGAGAAATTATCCCTAAAATTAAGGATTTTTGATGCTTTCCGTCCATCTGAAGCCCAGTGGTTATTATGGAATCATACCCCCGATCCTAATTTTCTTGCTGACCCACATCAAGGCTCTCCCCACTCTCGAGGCGCGGCAGTTGACCTAACACTTTTGGACTTTAATGGTCAAGCTTTAGAAATGGGGACAAAATTTGACGAATTTACAATGCGATCACACCATGGAAATATGCAAATCAGCAAAGAAGCCCAACATAATAGAACTCTTCTCCTAGGTATAATGACAACGGCTGGTTGGGATTTTTATAAAAATGAATGGTGGCACTATCAGCTTTTTAATGCTCGAAAACTTCCCTTATTAAGTGATAGTGTTTTAGACACATCTATGATGAAAGTAATATCTTGAATTCTTGAATTACGATGAAAAATTTAAATAAACAAAGAGTTTTAAATTTCTTATCACTAATTAGTATAGCTGTAGTTAATTTAATTTTAAGCACTAGTTTAACTAACGCTGCTAGTTCCGCAGTAATTATAATGTATCACCGC
Source organism: uncultured Rhodospirillaceae bacterium (assembly GCA_964639965.1). Classification (GTDB taxonomy): domain Bacteria; phylum Pseudomonadota; class Alphaproteobacteria; order Rhodospirillales; family UBA2165; genus TMED23. The sequence continues at coordinate 58,561 of CAZXGI010000002.1, read as the reverse complement.
TTCGGCGAGACAAATTATCCATCAACAAATATTGCTCTTGAACAATTTGAGAAACATATAACGGAACTTTCAAAGAAAAAATATAATGTACGCCATGTTAAAGATATTATCACTAAAATAAAAAGGGGAATGGACTTACCTGATCGCACTGTTGGCATCACTATTGATGATGGCTACCGGTCAATCTTCACCCAAGCATGGCCTAGACTGAAAAAAGCAAACTTACCTTTCACAGTATTTATTGCAACAGATCCAATTGACCGTAATTCTTCAAACTATATGACATGGGACCAAATCAGGACCTTAAAAAAAAATGGGGTCGAGATTGGAGCTCATACATCCTCTCATAATCATATGACCAACACCAATAATGAGGATAACCATTGGGAGTTATTTAATTCAAACTCTCGGATGGCAGCTGAAATCGATTACGTTCCAAACCTTTTCGCCTACCCTTTTGGAGAAGCAAGTACTAATAATCAAAAACAAGTAATTGAAGCCGGTTATAAAATGGCATTTGGACAACATTCTGGCGTTGTTAATGAATCAACAAACTTTAATTATATACCAAGGTTTTCCATCAATGAAAACTATGGTGATTTAAAACGGTTGCGATTGATTCTAAACACTTTGCCCCTACCAGTTAAAGATATTACACCTTTAAACCCCTTGATCAAATCACAAAACCCGCCAGATTTCGGTTTTACAGTGATTCTACCTCTAAAAAATTTAAATCAATTGTCTTGTTTTTCTTCGCACGAAGGACGCGTTCGTACTGAACGCTTAGGGCAGCGTATTGAAATTCGAATGACCAAACCATTTCTAAAGGGGCGGACACGGATTAATTGCACCTTACCCGGCCCTAATAAAAGATGGCGTTGGCTCGGGCACCTTTTCGTCGCACCCTAACTCAAATAGAGTTATCAATTAACATTAAAGTTCAATCCCATTGGGTAGTTAATTTTGAAGAAAATCTTTCTGGATTTTAGAATTATCTAGATTCTCTAACCGATTTTCTCTCATAATTGATTGAATAGTACGCACATATTTTCTACCTCGCTCGGAATAACCAATAAGTTTCATAGCTAACTTATCACCTGCTATTTTATCACCATTCAGACGAAGAAGTTGTCGTTTTTCCCGAAATCCCCTGTAAGCCCTATGCGTATTTAAATTAAGAGCATACGATGAAACCGCATCCAGCAAGGTTTTAAATGCTCGTATGGTATGCTCTTTTCCTTTATCACGGCTCCTTGGCACCAACGCGTAATTGGTATCAAAAGTATATTGACCAAAAAGTGCATTACCCTCAAGAACGAACCTTGAAGTTCCCCATCCGCTCTCTTCGGCTGCTTGAGCAAGTGCGATCGATGGTGGTATAATATCTACTCGGCGAAGTATTTTAGAAAAATTATTTCTCTCCACTTCGTAACGTTCACATAAAGCTGACAGCCATAGTCTGTCCACCACGGAAATTTTTTCTGTTTTTGTTTTTCTCGCTCTTATTCGCAAGACACGTGAACGATCTTGCAAAATATTTTTATTTACCTCGAGAACTAGTGGCAAAATTGTTTTAAAAAAAACAAGCTTTCGAATTTTTGGGGTTCTTATTTTTCGAATGTCGCGTGGCATATTAACAATTAGAATTCGCGGAACGCTCGCACCTTCATTTATTATATTACCAAAATCATAGTTTAATAAGGTGAATTTTTTTGCTAAAGCGTTGACTGTGAGATATTCAAGTACCCCGTCATTTTTGTTTTTTTTATGAGCAAATAAATTGTCTGGATTCATATCAAACTTGATAGAAGCCTTAACAAATTTTGCTTTGGGAGATTTATATACAGTGCTTTGTGATTGGTTAGTTGCAACAACAATTAAAGATATACAACAAACACCCAAAAAACCAATAATTATTTTTTCAAACCGCTTCAAATTAAAATTACTCCAATGAAAACACCAACGAACAAACCTCGTAAAAGCCGGCATAATTTTTTCTATGAAATTTTTTTATAAAATCACAACACCTATTAATATAGAGTCTACATTTAAACAAAAGTTTAATACCAGCTATAAAAAAAAATAATTTTCCCTCAATAATAAATTCTTTTTAGACAAACAGTTATCCTAAAAAATTGATTTTTTAATCCAAAAATTTTATAAGGAATAATTTAGAAAATTTGAAATTTTGATCGAATCATGTCTATTAAAGCATTTCTTTATTATAAATAATAAATACTATGTTTTTAAAAATCCAATAATATCATAAACCTCAGATAAAACCTTATTAGAAATCATGCGTGAACGCTCAGCACCATCTTTCAAAACATTATCTAAGAAACCTGGATCTGCGACTAGACGAGCCATTTCAGACCCTATTGGTCCCAAAATAGAAACCGCTAGCTCTGTAAGGGAATTTTTAAAAACAGAAAAAGTTTGACCTTCAAATTCAACACATATATCAACTAAATCCTTATCCGACAACGCTGCATAAATTCCCATAAGATTCTTAGCCTCCGGACGACTTGTTAAACGGGCAGGATCACCGGGTAAAAGCTCACTATCCGATGTCGCCTTTTTTATTTTACGAGCAATTTCGTCTGAACCATCAGTCATATTAATGCGAGAATTTTCCGATGTATCTGATTTACTCATTTTATTTGAACCATCTTTAAGTGACATCACTCTTGTGGCCTGTCCAACAATCATGGGTTCGGGCATTGGAAAAAAATCAATTTTGTAGTCACTGTTAAATTTTTGAGCAATATCACGTGCCAACTCTATATGTTGTTTTTGGTCTTCACCGACAGGTACATAATTTGCTTGGTATAGCAAAATATCAGCTGCCATTAAATTTGGATAAACATAAAGTCCCACTGAGGCATTTTCTTTGTTTTTACCTGCTTTTTCCTTAAACTGGGTCATGCGGTTGAGCCAACCCAAACGTGAAATGCAATTAAAAACCCATGCAAGTTCAGCGTGAGCACTTACAGAACTTTGATTGAAGATTATATTTTTTTTCGGGTCAAGACCGGATGCTATTAAGCCAGCTGTAACTTCACGAGTGTTTTCTAATAAGCTTTTGGGATTTTGCCATATGGTTATAGCATGCAAATCGACTATACAATAAATACATTCATGATCATTTTGAAGATCAACCCAATTACGCAATGCACCAAGATAATTTCCCAAGTGTAAGTCACCTGTAGGCTGAATCCCTGAAAATATGCGGCTCATATTTTGATCTCACTAAAAATTTATAAGTTAACAGTAAGGCCTATAAAGGCCGGTTTTATGACGTTTCAACACAAAGGGATCAAGTAACACTTTGTTGGTAAAACTGTTTGAACTCGCCCCATTTAACCACACCAAATAAAAAAGCTAGAGAGCAATAGATTATTAAACCACCAAAGACAAGAATAGCCATTGTAATAATTTTAATTGGTAATCCATAAATAGCAAAATCACTGAAAAATGTAGTACCAAAAAAAATCAAAACACCCATTATAAAGCTCGCAATTAACATCCTAGGTACCCGAAAATAGTTTCTTGAATCAAAGGAAAAATATCTTCGGCGTTTCATTATAAAAATTAAGGCCAATACATTACACCAGGCAGAAATTGCCGTCGCGGCCGCAATTCCTAAATGCAAAAATGGCACCATTAAAATAAGATTCAAAACAAGGTTAATTAATAAAGAAAAAGCTGCTACTTTAACTGGCGTGATTGTATCTTTTCTAGCAAAAAAACCCGGCGTTAAGGCCTTAACCATAATATATGCTGGTAAACCGATAGCATAGATTGCAAGCGCATCTCCAGTAGCTTTAACGGATGCACTGTCAAATTCGCCACGCTCAAATAATACTGAAATAATTGGCTCAGAAAGTATGACCAATGCAACAGCTGCTGGTAGTGTTAAAAGAAGGGAAAATTCAACTGCACGGTTCTGGCTCTCTGATGCACCTTTATAATCTGAAGCACGCAGCTGGCGAGACATCAATGGTAGCAAAGCTGTACCAACTGCAACACCAACAACACCTAATGGTAATTGATTAACCCTATCAGCAAAAAACAAAAAAGAAATTGAGCCGGAAGGTAATAAAGACGCTATAATAGTATCAATTAGTAGGCTAGCTTGGTAAACCCCGGCTCCAATCGCAACCGGCAATATCCTACCTAGCATTTTCCGCACATTGTTCGTCAAACGCGGTCTTACTAAACGCAACCAAAAACCTGCCCAACCGCAATTAAATAACAACCAAATAAACTGAAAAATACCCGCAATGCAAACTCCCCATGCTAATGCGTGAGCTGGTGTTTTTGTGTGTTCAGAAAAAATAATTAAAGAACTAATTAAACAAATATTTAGTAAAATGGGGGTGGCAGCGGCGGCCGCAAATTTACCAAGTGAATTTAATACGCCTGACATCAAAGAGGCTAGGGAAATAAAAATTAAATACGGGAAAGTGATCCGAGTTAAAAGAATAGTCAGGTTAAATTGCTCAGCATTGCTTCTAAAGCCCGGAGCAAAACCGGTGACTAAATATGGCATCATAATTTGAACAGCAATAAAAACAATTAGCATTGCCCAAAAAAGTACTGACAAAGCTTGTTCAGCAAACACCTTAGCTTTTATTTTTCCTTCACGCTCTAAAATACCTGAAAATTCAGGTACAAAAGCAGCATTAAACCCGCCCTCGGCAAAGAGCCGGCGAAAAAGGTTAGGAATTTTAAATGCTACAAAGAACACATCGGCGAGACTCCCAGCACCTAAAAAAGCCGCTATTAAAATATCGCGACAAAATCCCAAGGCCCTGCTAAGCATCGTAAAACTGCCGACCGTAACTATTGAACGAAAGAGTGCCATAAAAATTATCTATGCCAAAATGACTGGCAACCAATAAAATAGATATTAAAACATGTCGTTACTAAAAAATAAACTTAATCGCTGTACAATCCAGAATTAATCTTCAATTAAAATTAGTGAAATAAATCTGGTAGTTTAAGAAAAGTTATAAAAATAAGTTTTAAATTTCTCTTTCAGGCTCAACTACCTTAATAAGCTCTTCTCGTATATGTTTGATTTTGGCTTCATGATAGATCTTTAAACCAAATATATCTTTTACATAAAATGTATCAACAACATGTTCGCCATAAGTCGTTACGTGGGCTGAATTAATTTTAAGACCTAATGCGTTAATCGCCGTAGTAACGTCATATAAAAAACCAACTCGATCACGACCATTAACCTCAATTACTGTATCCGTTGCACTTGCCTTGTTATCAAAAATAATACGAGGAGCCACGCTAAACAACTCCTCTTTGTGTATCATCCGATTTTTGGATAACTTTGCCAACTCTTTTTCCAAGTAGATTTTACCAGAAAGACTTTCTGAAATGCGTGACCGTAAACGTTCAATTTTTTTTGGGTGGTTAAATGCTTTATTATTGATATCTAGAATAGAAAAACTATCCATTACCATACCATCCGACATCGTGACAATTTTAGCATCCATAATGGTTGCGCCTAACAATGCAACAGCCCCAGCAATTTGAGAAAATATGCCAGGATGGTCAGGTGTGTAAACAGTGACTTCAGTAAATTCAAACTCGTCGTTGATTCTTATATCAATGTACAAATTCTTATTATCAATCTCTGCAAGCCGAACAATATTCGCGTGACGAACATGTTCACCACTTCCGTAAGTTAGCCAATACGACGGATATCCAGTTGAAATAAAATTTTCAAGTTTTTCTGAGGGCCATTCTTTTAAAGCCTTACGCAAACTTTCTTGTGCATATAAAATACGAGCTTCACGATTATCTGTAACCATATCACCGGAAAAAGCCCCAAGTGTACGATGAAAAAGTCCATCTAATAAACCTGATTTCCATGCACTCCAAGTCTTAGGTCCTACCGCCTTAATATCAACAACTGTCAAAACAAATAACAAACGGAGGCGCTCAACAGACTTCACAACTCCTATAAAATCATTAATTGTTTTAGGGTCATCAATATCACGTTTAAAAGCCGTATCGCTCATTATCAAATGATTTAGAACCAGCCACGCAACGGTTTCCGTTTCTTCTTCCTCAAGGCCAAAACGTGGGCATAAATCCTTAGCAATTCTGCATCCAATTTCCGAATGATCACCCCCCCTTCCTTTCGCTATATCATGCAGAAGAACAGCAACATATAGAGCACGACGAGACTGAATTTCAGACATTACTTCTGTTGCATTTGGAAGGCCGTCTATAAGTTCAACACTTTCCAATTTAGACAACATGCCAATTGCACGGATTGTATGCTCATCAACTGTATATGTGTGATACATATCATATTGCATCTGCGCAACAACCCTACCAAAATCTGGCACAAACTTGCCGAATACATCCGCCTCATTCATTCGCCGCAAAGTATTTTCCGGATTTTTTCTTGAAATCAATATCTCAATGAAAAGCTTATTAGACTCGATGTTTTCGCGCACATCATTATTAATTAATTTAAGATTGCGAGAAATCAGTCGTAGTGCCTCTGGATGAACATCTAAACTATGTCTTTGCGCTTCGTAAAATATTCTTATTAATTTTAAAGGGTCTTCTTTAAAAGCACTCTTATTCTTTACAGTAATCCGTCCTTGATCTACCAAGAATCCATCAATTTTCGATCGCCGGCGTAATACGGAAAACCCTTTTGAAAACCCAAAAAACGGACGTTTCTTATGTTGTTCCTCAAGCACAGCGCAAATAACACGGGTTAAATCACCAACATCTTTTGCTATCAGAAAATAATGCTTCATGAACCTTTCAACACCTGAAGAACTTGAACGATCGTTATATGCCATTCGTTCACCAACAGCTTTTTGAACATCAAAAGATAAGCGCTCTTCAGCTCTATTACTTAAATAATGAATGTGACAACGAACTGTAGATAAAAAATCTAGCGCTTTACGATAACGTTTAACGTCCTGTCGAGTGAAAACCTTTAACGAGACCAGTTCTTCTACTTCATTCACTCCGTACAAGTATCGGACCAACCAAAAAAGCGTCTGCAAATCTCGCAAACCACCTTTTCCCTCTTTTACATTCGGCTCAACCACATAACGTGTGTCACCCATTCGGTTATGACGCTCATCCCTTTCCTGTAATTTACCCTCAACAAAATTAGCGCCAGTACCTTCAACAACTTCTGATTTAAAACGTCTCTGAAGATCTAAAAAAAGTGTCTGATCACCCCAAATCCACCTTGCATCCAAAACCGAGGTTCGGATAGTTAGGTCTTGTTTAGATAAACGCACAGAATCGTCAACCGAACGGGTTGAATGACCAACCTTTAGGCCCATATCCCACATCGTATAAAGTATAAACTCTATAACTTGCTCACAATAGGGAGTTTCTTTATAAGGAATTAGAAACATCAAATCGACGTCAGAAAATGGCGCAAGCTCGCATCTACCATATCCACCAACAGCAACAATACTAAGTTTCTCAGATGTGGATTTATTAGCAATTGGATATGCTCTAAGTGTTGCAATATCAAAGATGATACGAACGAGCTGATCAATTAAAAAGGTGTTTCCCAACATTACTTGTTGGCCAAAATCAGTATTTTCTCCACCAAATTCAAATCGTTTTTGTACTTCAGCTTTACCCTCTATCAATGCTGCTTTAAGCACAGACAAAATCTTGTCGCGGTATAAAGAATTATATACCCCATCCCCAATCACTACATTTAATTTTTCATCAATCGATAGACGATCAATAATTTCACGTTGTCGAAGAATTTGGTTCATTTACTATCTGATTCTACGGGTTTATTTGATATATCCATCTCACTTATTAAACCAACCTATCAAATAAAACACTCTTAATATTAGAATATACTAACTGTTCTTTGTCATATCCTTTAATTTATATAATACCTCTAATGCTGCTTTTGGGCTCAACTCATCAGGCAAGATACTATCAAGCTCCAACTCGACAGGTGATATCTCGAGCTTGGTCAAAGAATTAGGTTTTGTTCCAGCAGCAAAAAGGGGGGGTTCGGAGGAAAATAATGTAGAGTTAGCAATTTTATTTTTCCCCTCTAAAGAAATCAAAACCTGTTTAGCACGATTAACCACACTAGCCGGAAGCCCAGCCAATTGGCCCACGTGTATTCCGTATGACTGATCCGCAGCTCCTGGGGCAACTTTATGCAAAAATATGACATTTCCATCCCACTCTTTTACACACATCATGTGACAAGATAGACCTTCTAACTTAACTTCAAGCTGTGTTAGTTCATGATAATGGGTAGCAAATAGCGCACGGGACATATTAATTTCATACAGATGCTCAACTACAGCCCAAGCAATCGAAAGGCCGTCAAAGGTTGCCGTGCCTCGGCCAATTTCATCTAATATGACAAAACTTCGTTCTGTTGCTTGCGAGAGAATAGCAGCAGTCTCAATCATCTCAACCATGAAAGTTGACCGCCCTCGCGCCAGATCATCAGCAGCTCCAACCCTGGAAAACAACTTATCAACTACCCCAAGATTAGCCTTTTCAGCGGGAACATAAGAACCCATTTGAGCTAACACAACAATCAAAGCATTTTGTCTTAAAAACGTGCTCTTTCCTGCCATATTGGGGCCAGTCAACAACCAAAGTTTACTTGCCCCACTTAGATTACAATCATTTTCAACAAATTTTGCTGCATTACCAGTTGAACTTTCAAATTCTTTTCCATTTAATACTACCCTTTCAACAACAGGGTGTCTCCCATTACAAACCTCAAAATCAAGACTCTCATCTATGTTTGGACGTCTATACCCTTGTTCAATTGCCAGGCTTGCTAGAGCCACTGTAACATCGAGGTGGGCTAAAACGAGAGCTGCCGATCCAATTTTTTCTGCTTCACTTAAAATATCGTTTGCTAAATTTTCAAAAATTTTTATCTCCATTGCTAACAATTTTTCAGCAGCACTAGAAATCTGTCCCTCTAATTCACTGAGCTCAACAGTGGTATAACGAACGGCATTTTTCATGGTCTGGCGGTGTATAAATATACCATCAGGGCTAATTGGCATCGCAGCAGAATTGCGTCGCGACACTTCAACAAAAAAACCAATAACATTATTATGTTTAATCTTGAGACTTTGTATTCCCGAGATATTAATATAATTGACTTCTAATCCGGCAATTAATTGCCTGCTTTCATCACGAAGTTCACGCAATTTATCTAAATCTTGCGAAAAACCCTTTGCTATAAATCCACCTTCCCGTGCATGAGCCGGTAAATCTATTTCGAGTGCCGATGTCAAATTATTTACCAATTCATCATGACTCTCAACACCATCTAAAAGATCCTTAATACCTTGGGGTAACCTGTATTCAGAAAAATAATTCTTAATCTCAACCGACAGACAAAGGCCATCACGAATTACAAGCAAATCTCGAGGACCACCACGTGCCAATGAGATTCTAGAAAGTGCTCGCTCAACATCTGGAACTTTCTTCAAAAAATTATTTAACTCATCAAGGGCTTTATGATTATCATAAAAAAACTGAACCATATCTAACCGATGATTTATAGCTACTACATTGGTCAAAGGCGCCGAAAGTTGTTTTGAAAAAAGACGCCCCCCAGCCGCTGTAACGGTTTGGTCTACTAACGACAGCAGACTTCCTTTGTTTTCTCCAGATAAAGTCTGCGTTAGCTCAAGATTTCGACGGGTAGCCGCATCAATTTCCAAAAATTCTCCCTCAGTAATCTGCTTTGGCGGAGCCATTCGAGGCATATGGCCTTGTTGTGTTAACTCAACATAATCAATAAGAGCACCAGCTGCTGATAATTCTGCTCGCGAAAAATTACCATATGCGTCTAATGTTTTAACCTGATATAAATCTTCTAGTCTTTGTCTACCATTAATTGAATCGAACCTGCTATCAGGTAAAATTGATAAGCATCCTTTAAACGACTCAACAACACCACTTATAATCTCATTTCTTGCCAACTTGTCTGAAAGCAGCAATTCCCCTGGATTAACTCTAGCCAGAGCTGCAGCAATTGAATCGTCTTGTAATGGCTGTATCTGTAATTCTCCGGTCGACATATCTAACCACGCTAGTGCGTACTTCAAATTTATTTCTGTAAACGCTGCCAAAAAATTATTCTGCTTTTGGTCCAAAAGTGTTTCCTCTGTGACAGTTCCAGCAGTAATAGTTCTAACAACCTCTCGCCGAACCACTGATTTAGCACCACGTTTTTTTGCTTCTTCTGGACTTTCTTTCTGTTCGCAAACGACAATTTTATGACCTTGTTTAATTAAACGTGATAAATAATTTTCATGGCTATGAACGGGTACTCCACACATGGCAATATCTTCTCCCAAGTGTTTACCACGTTTTGTTAGGGTAATATTTAGTGCCGCTGCTGCAATGACTGCATCATTAAAAAATAGTTCATAAAAATCACCCATTCTATAAAACAACAAGCCCTCAGGATGGGCGTTTTTAATCGATAAATACTGTTGCATCATTGGCGTAACCGATTTTACAGGTTTATATTTTACCTTAAATAACTCTCTTGATTTTTGATGTTTAACATTCATTACAGTATCTTTTGTCTTTCGAGTTGGGATTTATATTTTACCACTAACTAATAAATACGACAGCTTTATTAGTTCAGTTGCATTTTACCAATCAAACTGTCAAAAACTACATGAAAGTCTGGTAAAACTGTTGTTTGAAGCCCGCCAAGTGTTTTACATTCACGTGTTCTAAAAAAGTAATTACTTATATACAGTAAATTCAAAAGTGGGATCTATTGAAAAAAACTCAACTAATTAAAAGATTGGGGAAAACTAAGTGAAAAAGTGGGCTCAGACACTAGCTGTTTACCGCCAAAAGCGAATGGCTAAAATATTCTTATTAGGTATTATCAGCGGATTTCCCTGGGTACTGATTGGAACATGTTTGTCAATTTGGCTCAAAGAAAATGGTTTGAGTCGATCAACTATCGGTTGGGCCGGATTAATTTTTGGAATCTACGCTTTCAATTTTTTGTGGGCGCCATTAATTGATAAATTAAACATCCCTTTCTTTACAAAAAAATTTGGCAGCAGAAAAGCATGGATTTTACTATGTCAAATAATGATCTTTATAGGACTCTATTCTTGGAGTTTTTTTAATCCAGGTGAAAATTTATTCCTAATAATTATTATTGGATTATTTATAGCAATTTTTTCCGCGACTCAGGATGTTGCCATCGATGCCTTTAGAATTGAACAAGCAAAAAACTCGGAAGAAAACGCAATGGCCGCGGGTGCCGCCGTTGCAGTAATTGGATGGTGGACAGGTTTTAAAGTGGGAGGAATTTTGTCTCTATATTCAGCAGAAATATTCCAAAAAGTTGGTTTCGAGCACTATTGGCAGCTAACCTTTTTATCATTGGGGCTAATAATAATTATCTGTAGTTCCTTTCTAATAATTTTAGATGAACCAACCAAATTTGAATCAAAATTTGTTGCCGAAGACAACAACAAATACCTTGAATGGTTATATGAGTGTGTTCTGAACCCTATCCTTAGTTTCTTCAAAAGAAATGGCTGGCGTTTGGGAATAGCTTTATTAAGCTTTATTTTCTTATTTAAGATTGGCGAAGCATTTATGGGACGAATGTCAATTATCTTTTACAAGGAAATTGGATTTAGCAAAACAGATATTGCCCTTTATTCAAAGGGTGTGGGATGGCTCACCACAATTACATTTACCTTAATAGGCGGAATGTTTGCTATTAGAGCTGGAATTCTTAAAGCACTTATATTTTCTGGTATTGCCATGGCAACAACCAACTTGTTTTTTTCTCTAATGGCGTGGGTTGATCGATCAGAATTGATTTTCGTTCTTGCTGTACTGCTAGATGATTTAGCAACGGCATTTGCTACAGTAACTTTTGTTGCGTTTATCTCTATTTTAGTGGATCGCAATTATACTGCCACACAATATGCACTATTAGCCTCAGTGGGAACAGCCGGGAGAACTCTATTGGCATCCTCTTCTGGAACACTTGTAGATTGGTTGAATGGAAACTGGGGTTTATTTTTTATGATAACCACAATAATGGTAGTACCATCACTAGTTTTAATTTTTTCGATTAGAAAAAAACTTCCCATTTAACGAAATACAGTAAATGTTTTTTCTAATTATTTGACTAAAAGTTCATCTATTGCTTTCAAAATATACTTTTTATCAATCCTATTTACACATGGGAATCGCCGGTTCTCTTTTGGTAAATGACAACTGCCTAAACATCCTTGGCATTCCATTGTTTGAAAAATAAAGCGCACATTATTTGGTGTAATCTCCTGAGAGTAAGGTACAATTTCATCTACATACGCTGCACTAGCTAAACAAACCGTGGGAGTACCGAGCGCGACTGCAAGGTGCATTGCTGCCGTATCCACCGATATAACAAGATCAACTTCAGTTATCTTTGATGCAAGTTCTTCAAACGTAGCTGCATCGTAAGTTGTGTTTGGCTTATTCAATAAACCTGCATATTCGGGATTGGTGACAATATCGTTTGGGGCACCAACAATAACAAAATTATATGCACCTTTTAAGTATTCCATAACTTCAAGAAACACACTTGGCGGGCTTTGTTTTTCCTTTACTGCAGAAAATGGTACTAAAATAACAGTAGGACGGGAATATTTCTTAGCTGCACTTGCATAAAAACCCCGAAGGCGAATCTTTGGTGGGGATAATTTAGTCCCAGCAAGCCAATCCGCAAATCTTGACCAACGCAAAACTTTATCTGTTTTCACCGGACCACTGTCATAAAGACGAGTAAAAATAGTACGGTTTTTTAATAATGCCTGATCATACTTTCGCCATGATCGGCCCTTCATACCAACAACCTCTTTAGAATCGCAGTATTTTATCACCATTTCATCGAGCTTAGGATGCCTAAGAAAGTCAGTGCTAATAACACAACGATAATTTTTTTTGTAAAATTGCCGTGCTATTTTATTTTTGTAGACCCAACTTTTTCTAAACGTTTTATAATTAACTGACAGTATTTCTATTTTTTTATTAAAAAGAAACGAAACCTTTAATGAATCTTCAGGCAACACCAAAGTTACCTTTTCACCAGATTGAGCTAATTGGGTGAAGCGTTCTATTACTATAGATAATAATATCGTATCACCCAGACCTCCAGAAGCCACCAGAAGTAGGCCTGATGGAGGATCGGGACGGTATTTTTTGTAAAACCATAACATACAATCAAAATAATCCGATCAAATTTTTAAGTATAGACCTTATACAGCGCTTAATAGTGTTCTGGTATGCTTCAATATAGTGTCTACCGAAATCTTGCTAACACAAGGAAAAGCGTCTGTTTTATTTTTCCTTTTTGTGCAGCGCCAAAAACAGTGATAACAAGGCATATCTTCAAAAGCAAATTTCACATTGGGTGGCCGGATTTCATCCGGATACGGAACAAAACTTCCAAAATGTCCACCACCTA
>CAZXGI010000002.1:27370-44945 GCA_964639965.1 uncultured Rhodospirillaceae bacterium | reverse complement strand
TAAAAGGGTCGACGGGCAAACTTATGTTCATCAATTAAACATAATTTATAACCATCAAATATTTCACCGCCTATCTCAGCCCAACTATTACATCCAAGCACTGTTATATTAGCTTTTTTTACTTTAAAAACATCAGCATACTCATCCAAGACGCGACGAAACAGGACCATATCTCCAATACCATCCATGCGAACAACTAATAAACCTGATTTTTTCCTGAAAACCGGGAAATAACGCACCAAAAGATCAAAAGGTCTAAACAACCACCAGCGCCGTCTCATTCTAGCCGGGAATATCCTCCAAAACCATGAGGTTGAAAAAGAACATTCACCAATTCTAGAACCCGTTAAAATTTCTTTAGTTTTTTTATCTAAATTTCCCAAAATCACAATTAGCCACGTAACCGTTTTTTCAACACAGCCTTAAGATCATTTTTTGATCGAGCGCCATAATTTCTAATGATTTCAGCTGCTAGGATCCCTCCAATCCGACCACACGTTTCTAGATCTTCACCTTGCGCTAAACCATGCAGAAAACCGGCCGCATACGAATCTCCAGCACCGGTTGTATCAACTATATTCTGGACCTTTTCACATGGTAAAACATACGTCTCGTCACCGCTAATAACCACAGATCCGTGTGAACCTCGTGTCACTGCCACAATACCAGATCTTCCTCTAACTTTTTGCACTGCTTCATCAAATGTCTTAACTTGATACAGTGACTTAATTTCATCCTCATTACAAAATAATATATCTACATGGTCACTTACTAAATCGACAAAAGCCTTTCTATGACGATCAACGCAAAATGGATCAGAAAGGCTTAGCGAAACTTTGCGATTAGCCTGTTTCGCGAGTTTAGCCGCTTTGATGAAAGCTGTTTTGGCTTGCGGTGGATCAAACAAATATCCTTCCAAGTATATTATTTTTGATTCTCTTATTAATTTTTCATCTATGTCATTAAAACCAAGAGTTGTGGAGGCCCCTAAATATGTCTGCATAGTACGCTCTGCATCTGGGGTCACATAAATCAAACAACGAGCCGTTGGTGGGCAATCTGAATCTGGTTGAGTCTCAAACGACACACCTGCACCCCTTATGTCATTAGTAAAAACTTCCCCCAATGGATCCCCACAAACTTTTCCAACGAAAGCACTTGAACCACCAATAGCCGCTATACATGCAATTGTATTTGCCGCGGAACCCCCTGAAATCTCGACGCTGGAATCCATTAATTCATAAAATTTTTCAGCAGTTTCACCATCAACGATCGTCATGGAACCCTTGATGAGATTATGTTTTTCCAAAAAACTATCTTCTGAGTGACATAAAACATCTACAATCGCATTACCTATACCAACAACATCAAATTTTGTTACAGACATTCAATTTTATCCTTTGTATTAATAAATTTAACTCGTGGGTGACAAAACGACTTTTGGCAGCCTACTTGTAGTATTGAACAAAGACATGTAAAGAACAAATGCAAAAAACCCTTTTCGTTATTTTGGTATACCAAATAAATGATAGCCTCTTTCTCGCTCGCTATTAGTCAACTGAATGAAAAGCCCCTACAGAAACCACTTTGGATTGGTCTTGTCGGCGCGTTTATTCTATTTTTGGTTCTGTGGTCAACGATCGGGTATATCCTACTGCAAACAGAGTTATTATCAACTGGATGGTTTTTTGGAATATTTGATTGGCTTTTTATAAAATTAACCAATATTTTTGGGAATGCCATAGTTTTTTTTATTACTTTGTTTCTTTTTCCAACAATAGTAACGCTCATTATCACCTTTTTTCTTGAACCAGTAATCCAAGCCGTTGAACAAAAGCATTATCCCAACCTGCCCGAAATCCGCCAACAGAGATTACTAGAAATATGCATAATTACACTAAAATTTGCCGCATTATCAATTATTTTAAATATACTTGTTATACCGTTATATCTAGTATTTTTTTTTCTTGGACCTTTTAATTTAATTATCTTTTACCTGCTAAACGGATACCTTTTTGGCAGAGAATATTTCGAACTTGTTTCACATCGCCGGCAAAACCCCAACAAAGTTAGGGACTTGTACAGAAATTCTCGTTTAAAAATATTCATAGCGGGTATAATTATCACATTTTTAATGACTATCCCTATAATAAATTTGATGGCCCCAATAATTTCAACTGCTGCAATGGTGCATTTACTAAACAAATAAAATAATCCCAAATGGGGTTTAATTAAAAACTATAATCTTTTATGTTTACCTTTTAGCCGTTAGTATCTCTTATTGAATTACATTGTATATTGCTTTGGTAGCTCACATAAAAATCGTAGCAGTAATAAATTAAATCAAGGACAAAAAATGGTTAATCATAAAAGTGCTTCTTCAGATCCACCAAAACTTTTTTCAAAAACAAACACTGATGAAAAAACAAAAAAAGAAAAAATTGCCCCTCCTATACCCGAACCACCCCGACGGGTTTTGGACATTGGGGCGGGAGGGGCCCACTCCAAGAACATTTTATCTATGAATAATGATGCCAACCAGCTAACTGTTGGACGGAATATTACCTTAAATGGAAAAATTGTTGCTTGCGAAAAACTTATTGTAGAAGGACACGTTGAGGCAACACTAAATAAAGCCCAAGTTATTGAAGTTGCCCAAGGGGGATACTTCAAAGGAAGTGCAGATGTTACCGAAGCATCAATTAGTGGAAAATTCATCGGTACCTTAGTAGCAAAAGATCTACTGACCGTTCGCAAAGGTGGTCATGTGGAAGGCTCTGTCCGTTATGGCAGAATCATTATTGAATCCGGTGGTGAAATAACTGGTGATATGGCATCCCTCGAAGAGACAAAATAAAATCGGGATCGTTCCAATTAAAACATTTCTTATTAAAATCTCAATTTTGGCCAAAGCAAAACAGATAACAATTTTAGTATTGAAAATACTTAGTATACTTTGGTTTATAAGTGCCTGCGCTTATGAACCGGAAACAATAGTTAAAACACCCCGAAATTACAAAAAAACTATAATTCCGGTTGTGAAAAAATCCAAACCTTTAGAACTAGCGCTAATCAAAAACCCCTCAAAAGAGTTAACCAAAAGCACAAAAAAAACATTACAACTCCCAATGATCAACATTGATCTCTCAAAATTCAAAGACAATCTTATTGGCTTGAATAATTTTGAAATTCTAGAGCTTCTAAATCAACCAAACTTCAGACGGACTGAACACCCGGCCAGTATATGGCAGTACGAAAGTGATATTTGTTTTCTAGATATATTTTTTTATTATCAAAAACCAGACTTGTTGGTCGACTTCGCCGAAATAAGAAGTAAAAATATTAAGAAAATCAATGAAAAACTTTGCGTCTCTAGTCTATTAGATTCCGAGTTTAAAAAGAAAAATGACCAAAACGACCGTTAAATAGGAACACAAAAAACTCGCTTACTATTGTTTAAAAAAATAACTACAAATCAAGGGTAGTTTTGTTTTTATATGTACAAACTTCATTGACGACACAATTAGGGCAATCAGGTTTACGGGCCTTGCATACATAACGTCCAAGTAAAATTAACCAATGATGTGCATGATGCATAAATTCAGATGGCGTAACCTTCTCAAAATTTTTTTCAACCTCTAACGGTGTTTTTCCTATCGCAATCCCCGTTCGATTCCCGACCCGAAACAAATGAGTATCAACAGCAATAGTAGGATGGCCAAATGCTATATTGAGAACAACATTTGCTGTCTTCCGGCCTACTCCGGGTAGGCTTTGGAGTTGATCTCGGTCTTCAGGTATTAATCCATTAAATTCGTCCAATAATATTTGGCTAAGTTTAATAATGTTCTTAGCTTTACTATTAAACAAACCGATTGTCCTAATATAATTTCTGAGCTGGGTTTCACCAAGCTCAATCATTTGCTTAGGCGACCTAACCTTTTTAAACAAAAACCGAGTAGCCTTGTTAACCCCAATATCTGTAGCCTGAGCTGATAAAACCACTGCAACTAATAGTGTGTATTTATTAACATAAAACAACTCACCTTTTGGATCAGGATTCTGTTCTTGCAAAATTGAATAAAATTCATAGATTTTCTTTTTTCTCATATAAAACCATCTGTTAATTGGTTTTTTTTTACTAAAAATATAATCTCACAAAATCTACCAATTTTAACAATTTGGTGCAAAAAACGTTTGAGGACATTAAGTGCCTGCCTTAAAACCAAGTACATCAAGCATATTATAAAGACCAGGTGACTGTCCCTTAGTCCAAAGCGCAGCAAAAATTGCACCTTTGGAAAAAATACTACGAGAAGACGCTTTATGAATTAATTCAATACGCTCATTTTCCCCGGCAAAAATTACAGTATGATCACCAACAACCTCACCACCTCGTAACGATGCAAAACCAATTTCATGTTTTTTCCGTTCTCCAATAAGACCATTACGTCCACGAACAGCCACATCATCCAGTTTTACTCCTTTACCTTTAGCGGCAACCTCCCCAAGGGCTAAGGCCGTCCCAGACGGTGCATCAACTTTATGTTTATGATGCATCTCAAGAATTTCAATATCAAAGTCGTCATCGAGTAGGCTTGAAAGTTGCTCGGTCACGGCAAATAATGCATTAACCCCGATCGAAAAATTCATCGCCTTAACAATAACTACACGGCTTGCTGTTTTTTCTATCTCTAAGAGCTCTTTTTGATCATGACCAGTCGTACCCAAAATTAGACTTGTATTATTGTTTTGAGCAAATTTTAAGTGCTGTGCCGTTGCTGTTGGAACTGTGAAATCTACGACCACATCAGACACTTTAAATAAATGTTCCGAAGCGTCTGAAATTATTAATCGGCTTTCTGGAAACCCAAAATAACCGGTAACATCTGCACCAATTGCCGGACTGTTAGATCCCTCAACCCCACCAGCAAGCACACAGCCTGACGTTTTCAATACTTCTTGCACTAACATTTGGCCCATGCGCCCCGCACAGCCCGCAATTCCAATTTTCATGTTTATGCCCCCTAGTAGAAGTCCTTTAATCTTTTAAATCTTCCCATAGATCTTTAACTTTTGTAAAAAAGCCTTCAGATTTCGGGTTGTTCTGTTTAGAACCACCTTCAAATTCAAATTCTTTTAACAATTCTTTTTGCTTTTTGGTTAAATTGACAGGCGTTTCAATGGAAGCCTGAACAAACATGTCTCCACGTTCTTTCGACCGGAGAACAGACATGCCTTTGCCTTTAAGGCGAAACTGATGACCAGATTGCGTCCCCGTAGGTATTGTTATCCTAGCACGTGCACCGTCAACCGTTGGCACCTCAATATGACCCCCAAGAGCTGCTGTTGTAACGGGAATAGGAACAGTACAATAAATATTTGCACCGTCCCGTTGAAAAATATGGTGCTGGGATACTGTTACAAAAATATACAAATCCCCTGATGGTGCCCCATTAAGACCTGCTTCGCCTTCACCTGAAAGCCGAATACGCGTGCCATCTTCAACACCGGGCGGAATTGTAACTGATAAAGTTTTTTCCTGGTGAACTCGACCAGACCCTCCACAACCTGAACAAGGATCCTTAATGAACTTACCAGCACCCCTACATGTTGAGCAAGCTCGTTCAATCGTAAAAAAACCTTGCTGGGCCCTTACCTTCCCATGGCCATTGCAGGTTGGACAAGTATCAGGTGCCACACCTTTTTTAGTACCAATTCCACTACAATCACCACAAGCAACCGATGTTGGCACACGGATATTAGTTTTATCACCTGTAAATGCTTTGGTAACATTGATTTCCATATTGTAGCGCAGATCAGAACCACGACCGGAGTTTGGTTTTTCTCCTCTGCTTCCGCCGCCCATAAAATCACCGAACATATCTTCAAAAATATCGCTGAAACCTGAACCACTAAACCCGCCACCTCCTTGACCGCCTTGTTCAAAGGCTGCATGACCAAAACGATCGTAAGCTGCGCGTTTTTCTTCATCAAACAACACATCATTGGCTTCGTTTACTTCTTTAAATCGTTTTTCAGCTTCGGGGTTATCGGCATTTCGATCAGGATGATACTTCATCGCCATTTTTCTATATGCTCTTTTTATATCATCTTGTGAAGCATTTTGATCAATGCCGAGTGTTGCATAATAATCTTTCTTAGCCATTGACCCACCTTATGTGCAATTAAAGGTTGCTACGCAACAGAACAATAAAATTCCCACTATATTATTAATTTCCCAGTCTTTGTCGACTTTAATTAGGTTAGCAGCTTAATCATCTTTGTCTTTGCTGTCTTTGCTGTCTTTGCTGTCTTTGCTGTCTTTGCTGTCAGCATCCACCTCTTCAAATTCTGCGTCAACAATTGTTTCATCAGAGGCACTAGAGTTTTGCTCATTCGGATTGGTCTCTGCATCAAAGCCATCTGGCATTTCACCCCCCGCCTCTTGGCTTTCTTTATACATAGCCTCTCCAAGTTTCATCGATACCTCCATTAAGGCATCAGATTTTTCCTTCAGTTCTTCGGGTTTAGCTTCTTCATTCGCAAGAATCTCTTTTAGAGAAGCAACAGATGTCTCGATTTCACCCCGTTCTTCATCGGAAATCTTATCCCCATAATCATTGAGATTTTTCTCGGTTGAATGAATTAATGAGTCAGCATGATTGCGTGCTTCAACTAATTCTTTCCGCTCCTTATCATCATCTGCGTGTGCCTCAGCATCCTGAACCATTTGTTCTATATCTGCATCAGATAGTCCACCTGATGCTTGAATACGAATTTGTTGTTCTTTGCCCGTGGCCTTGTCTTTTGCTGAAACATTTACAATTCCGTTGGCATCAATATCAAAAGTAACTTCAATTTGGGGCATTCCACGAGGGCTCGGCGGAATACCAACCAAATCAAATTGACCAAGCAACTTGTTATCAGCTGCCATCTCACGCTCTCCCTGAAAAACCCTAATGGTCACAGCCCCCTGATTATCCTCAGCCGTTGAAAAAACTTGGCTTTTTCTAGTTGGAATCGTCGTGTTGCGATCAATGAGCCGCGTGAACACCCCGCCCAAAGTTTCAATCCCCAAAGATAAGGGTGTCACATCGAGTAAAAGCACATCTTTGACATCACCCTGCAATACACCACCCTGAATTGCAGCACCCAGTGCCACAACCTCGTCCGGATTTACTCCCTTATTGGGTTCTTTACCAAAAAAATCCTGAACAATTTCTTGAACTTTAGGCATGCGAGTCATTCCACCCACCAAAATTACCTCATCAATTTCACCTGCTGTTATACCAGCATCTTTCAACGCCGCTTTACATGGTTCGATTGTTCGTTCAATCAACTTTTCTACAAGAGCTTCAAGCTTAGCCCTCGTTAATTTGATATTCAAATGTTTAGGACCTGTTTGATCCGCTGTTATAAATGGCAAATTAACCTCAGTCTGCACCGAACTAGAAAGCTCAACCTTAGCTTTTTCTGCACCTTCTTTTAACCGTTGCAACGCCAGACGATCTTCACGTAAATCCACACCTTGCTCTTTCTTAAACTCATCAGCCAAATAATCTATAATACACTGATCAAAATCTTCTCCGCCTAAAAACGTATCACCATTAGTCGACTTAACCTCAAAAACACCGTCGCCTATCTCCAGAACAGACACATCAAATGTGCCACCGCCTAGATCATAAACAACAATTGTGCCACTTTCATTCTTGTCCAAACCATAAGCCAAAGCTGCCGCCGTCGGCTCATTAATAATCCTAAGCACCTCTAAGCCTGCTATTTTTCCAGCGTCTTTAGTTGCTTGGCGCTGAGAATCATTAAAATATGCTGGCACAGTAATTACAGCTTGCTCAACGTCTTCGCCCAAATAACTCTCTGCAGTTTCTTTCATTTTTTGCAAAATAAATGCACTAATTTGACTGGGGCTATATTTTTCACCTTCCGACTCAACCCATGCATCACCATTATCCCCGGATATAATATGGTACGGTACAAGTTCCTTATCTTTCTCAGTCAAAGGGTCGTCAAATCTACGTCCGATCAAGCGTTTAATAGCAAAAAGTGTGTTTTCTGGATTGGTAACGCCTTGACGTTTTGCCGGCTGCCCAACCAAACGCTCACCGTCTTCTGAGAATGCAACCATAGATGGAGTTGTGCGCGTGCCTTCCGAATTTTCAATTACCTTGGCATCTTTTCCCTCCATTAAAGCTATACAAGAATTAGTCGTGCCTAGGTCAATTCCAATTACCTTACTCATATTTTACTTCCTCTCAAGCTAACACTAAACGCCCACAGCCCTTTTTACATTAGCCGCTAATTAAACCAACTCAAAGGTTAAACTATTGTTTTAATTTGATAAAAATTAAAAATTAGTTTTATCATATTTAAATTCTAGCTGTTATATAGGCCACCACCTGTTTGGCCGCAACCGCTCATCAGCATTATTTTTCTTACATTCAAACAATCATCAAAGCTCTTTATCTAACTGATTACTATTTCCTTCAGCAACCTGATTTGCTGCTTCAGACTGTTTCTCATACGCGGAAGAGCTGTCGTTTGCTGCCTTGTCTTTAGGGCTTTCAGAAATAGATGAATCTTTTCCTGCAGCTTCAAGTTTTGGTCCTCCTTTTGAAACCCCAACCATAGCCGGACGTAACAAACGGTCATGCAAAACATAACCTCTCTGAATCTCCTGAACCACCATGCCAGCAGGCTGATTAGGGTCATCAACTTCGAACATCGCTTGATGAATGTTATGATCAAACTTTTGCCCTACCGAATTGATTGGCTTAATATTAAACTGTTCAAATGTATTTGTTAGTTCCTTATCAGTCATTTCAATGCCCACACAAACATTTCCAAGCTCTTCATTTTCAGCCCTAACATCCTCGCTAACACTCTCTAGAGCGCGTGTTAAATTATCTGCAACAGAAATAATTTCACGAGCAAAATTTGTTATTGCATATTTAGATTGATCGGCTTTTTCCCGTTCCGTCCTACGGCGGATATTTTCACCTTCCGCCAATGACCTCAAAAGCTGGTCTTTGAGAGCGGCGACTTCAGACTGAAGCTCCTCATAAGTTGGTGTCGTTTCCTCTGAAGTTGCATCCTCTTCTTCGTCACAATCCGCATCGGCCGATTCCTGCTCTTCTTTATCCAACTCGTTATCGTCATCATCTTCCAAAAACTCTTTTTCCGAGACATCATCATTTTCACGCTCGTCTGAACTGTTATCCAAGGGCTCTTTATTCGAACCCTTTTTGTCATCTTGATTCCCAATACTCATATTAAATAATATTCCTTCTTTATTTTATAAGCCTAAAAAAATTTATCCTCATTAATTAACCAATTAATTTGCCGATTAGTTTAGCCGTATAATCAACCATGGGAATAATACGGGCATAATTCATTCGAGTTGGTCCGATTATACCAATAGCGCCAATAAACTGACTTGAACTTGAGTGATACGGTGCAACAATAAACGAACAACCCGACAGATCAAACAACTCGTTGTCTGCTCCAATAAAAATTTGAACACCCTCCGCACTATCTGCTAAATCAAGCAACCTAAGCATCGTCTCATCAGTTTCTAGCGCTGCAAACAACCTGCGAATCGATTCCAAGTCAGCAATAGCGTTAACGTCATCTAATAAGTTTACCTGGCCACTTATAATAAGCGTGCCTAATGTTGTCTGAGTGTTTTTATCCCCAGCCCAAGTAGCAAGACCGGTTTCCACAACTTTAGCTGATAGCTTATCTAACTGAACACGGCTTTCAATAATTTCAGAATGAATTAGTGAACGTGCCTCATTTAGTGTATGGCCCACAAGTCGCGCATTCAAATAGTTTGTGGCTTCCGTAAAAACAAACGCTGGTATATCACTTGGCACTTCAAGTATACGGTTTTCCACAACACCTTCGGCTGTAACTAAAACAACTAAAGCTCTGCCTGGGCTAAGGTTAATAAATTCTATGTGTTTGAGCGGTGACTCAGTAGTCGGAGCCAAAACCAAACCAGCACAGTTAGAAAGTCCGGATAACGTTTTTCCAGCTTCTTCCAACATGGCTTCAACACTTTTACCGGTTCCCGCCAACCGGCTTTCAAGATTACTTCTTTCATTGGGTGAAAGATTACCAATTTCCAAAAGCCCATCGACAAATATTTTAAGGCCTAGGTCTGTTGGCAGACGGCCCGCGGAAATATGAGGGGCGAATAATAATCCATTATTCTCAAGATCCGCCATTATATTTCGTATGGTCGCGGGAGAGAGGTTGGTTGATAATTGCTCAGATAGCGAACGCGAGCCAATTGGATCGCCGGTCTCAACATAAGATTCGACGATTTTCATAAAAATTTCTCTTGAGCGATCACTTAACTCCGAGATAACGGTTTTTTTTGAATCCATATTTTCATCTCATAAAAAAGATGGCAGAAATGTAGGTATGGCTTTCCTTCACGTCAACGGTAACAGTTTAAATAACAAAAATTATTTATATAGTTGACCACAATATTCTTCGAACCGTTGCGATACTTGAACATTTGTTATATCAACAAAAAGTATCATAAAAAGGAAATATAATTATGCGCCCGTCCGGCAGAAATCCCGATCAAATGCGAAACGTTGCAATTATATCAAATGTAAACAAACATGCAGAAGGTTCTTGTTTAATAAAACTTGGAGACACACATGTCATTTGCACGGCATCCGTTGAAGAGCGACTACCACCGTGGTTGCGAGAAGCGGGGCATGGGTGGGTTACCGCTGAATATGGAATGCTACCCAGATCAACTACTTCTCGCTCAAATCGAGAGGCCGCACGTGGTGGACAAAGTGGGCGCACTCATGAAATCCAACGGCTTATTGGGCGATCTCTTCGAGCCGCAACTGATCTTAAAGCTTTGGGGGAAATACAAATCAAGATAGATTGCGACGTTATTCAAGCAGATGGCGGGACTCGCACAGCATCAATTACTGGAGGATATGTTGCCCTTTACCTAGCTTGCCAAAAGTTAGTAAAGCTTGGCTTGCTAGACGTTATTCCGTTGCAAGAACATATGGCAGCAATTTCGTGCGGAATTTTTGATAACACACCGGTATTAGATCTGGATTACCCAGAAGATAGCACAGCACAAGCAGATACCAACTTTATATTAACCGAAAATCACGATATTATTGAAGTTCAAGGAACAGCTGAAGATACGCCTTTTTCCGAATCTCACTTTATGGACATGCTTAGACTTGCAAAAAAAGGTATATCAGAATTAATTCTCGTCCAAAAAACTACCCTTGAACTATAGCCTGTGCCTCTAAGTCACTAATGGGTTAAAACAATTCCGTATAAAGGTTTTAAAATGCCACGAAGATTCATAGAAGACAGAATTGTTATCGCAAGCCACAACAAGGGAAAGGTACGTGAAATCAGTAAATTACTTGTTCCACATGGAGTTAGCCCGCTTTCAGCAAGACAACTTGATCTCCCAATACCTGAAGAAAATGGTAAAACTTTCGTTGAAAATGCCGAAATAAAAGCGATCGCATCAGCAAAAATTTCAGGCTTACCTGCACTTGCAGATGACTCGGGTCTAGTAATTCCAATACTTGGTGGCAAACCTGGGATCTATTCTGCTCGGTGGACATTAGATGGAAAAGGCCAAAATGATAATTTTGATTATGCAATTAGAAAAATCAAAGATTCCATTAAGAAAATAGGTTTAAATCCTAACGGTCAAAAAGCATTTTTTACTTGTGCCCTAAGCCTCTGTTGGCCCGACGAGGTTATGATCAGTTTTGAAGGTTATGTACATGGTTCACTTTCTTTTCCACCTAAAGGAGACAAAGGTTTTGGATACGACCCAATTTTTATTCCGAAAAACCAAAAAATGACTTTTGGAGAAATGCGTCCAAGTGAAAAACATCAAATAAGTCACCGGGCAGACGCTTTTAACAAGCTTTTAGAGTGTTGTTTTAATTGAATAGCTCACAAGAACTCGGGATTTATATTCATTGGCCTTTTTGTGAAAAAAAATGCCCGTATTGTGATTTTAACAGCCACGTTCAAGGGAACATTGACCACTTAGAATGGTTAAAAGCCTACCTAAATGAACTTAGATATTACGCCAATGAAACATCTGACCGTGTTATAAAAAGTGTTTTTTTTGGCGGTGGAACACCTTCATTGATGAAAACAATAATAATAGAAAAAATATTGGATGAAATTCAAATTCTTTGGAACTTATCTAAAAACGTAGAAATCACAGCAGAGGCTAATCCATCTTCTTCAGAATCACAGCTTTTCAAAGATTTTAATTTGGCAGGAATTAATCGGCTCTCAATAGGCGTTCAAAGTTTTAACAACCAATCGTTAAAGTTTTTGGGGCGACTGCATAACGCAGATCAAGCTATGAATGCTATTACAATTGCAAGAAAAATATTTCCTCGATTTTCTTTTGATTTAATATATGCTTTACCTAATCAATCTGCAACGACTTGGAAAAAAGAGCTTCTTGCTGCCGCTAATATCGCCGGAGAACACATTTCATTATATCAATTGACCATAGAACCAGGCACAGAGTTTTATAAAAAACGTATCACGGCAGCAAATCAGATAGTCGGTTACGACTTATACAAATTGACTCAGGAAATCATGGATAAAGCGGCCTTACCGGCCTATGAAATTTCAAACCATGCGAAAAAGGGTCAAGAAAGTGTTCACAATTTAAATTATTGGCAAGGAGGCGATTATCTGGGAATTGGTCCTGGCGCGCATGGCAGGATAACCAAAGCAAATAAAACTGAAATGATGCATAATTATCGAGATCCTGAAAGATGGTTAAACTTAGCATTAACAAAAAATACGGGTGGGCAGAAACGTTCAAAACTTAGCAATGAAGAACGTCATGATGAGCTGGTTTTAATGGGACTGCGTCTAATCAAGGGAATTTCATTAGACTATTATAATTCTTTAACGGGAAAACATTTGATTAATATATTAGATCAGAAAAAAATCAACTTTCTTATAAATCGGGGTTATCTCAAAATAAATAATGGTTTTTTAAAAGCTACTATTGAAGGTCGGCAGCGGTTAAATGCCGTTCTTTCATATTTATTAACATGATTGACCTTCAATGAAATCCCCCCTCAAATTTTTCCGGGGCGGGACTAATTGTTTTGTTCTTACGTTTACCTACTTGAAATACTGAAAGTCCCCGTTCAACAAACCCAGCCGGTACAAACCTAAAAATTCCATCTAGACCCCTAAATCCGTGCGGCACCGCAATTGTCGAAAGCTTATAAAAAGATCTAGGGGCCTCGCCTAATATCTCATGATCGCTTTGAGTAAAAACCGCAGACAATGCTGTCGCATCATATGCCAATGTCGCTAACCGGGGGGGCGGTTCACCATAAATTGAAGTATATTGATTCGTAAATTCGCGGCGACCTTCTGATGGGGGGGCGGCAAACCAACCGCCAACCAGCGCTGGTTCTGAGCCAATTCCAGAAATATCCCAGTGACTTGTTCCGAGCATTCTTATTTTCTTAGGATCAAGATCATAATAAGGCAGTAACGCGGCAATAGACTGTAGAGCTTTACCCCCTTCCGCTATCAACAACGCTTCAAAAGAAACATCACCCATAGTTTGCAGGTTTTCTAGACGCTTAAGAGCTAATTTAGCCACCTCATCATCGCGGGCTTTTAAAAGACTACGTTCATCAAGTAATAACCGACGACGTTTTTCATAATCAGCCAATTTCTTAATAATTGGATGAAAATTGCTAACCTCCCCATCATAAAAAACCTTCTGAACCAATTCCATGCCATTTTCATAAATAGTTTGCCTGAGCGCGTTCACTATTGTTAAACCATAGTCATTATTCGGTGCCAAAACAGCAAATCGTCGAACACCCTGTGATATAGCATAACTTACAACCCGTCGCACTTGCTCTCGCGGTAAAAACCCCATAGTAAAAACACCATCACCTGCAACATTTCTATCACTTGAAAAAGCAATAATTTTTACTCCTGCCGCTCTAGCAGCGGGCGCAACAGCAGCAACAGAGCCAGCAAAAAGCGGTCCAAGTATTAACGAGGCGCCGTCACCAATTGCTCTCGAAACAGCATCAAGAGCCCCGCTTTCGGTTCCCCTTGTATCATGTGGTAATAATTCAAATTGTTTATCGGCAAAATGAAATAAGGCCAGTTGTGCAGCATTCAACATCGCATGTCCAAGTTTTGCGTGTTGGCCCGTTAGAGGTAACAATAATGCTATCCTTGGAACACCCGGATCGACTTGACGGGGCGGAGGAGCCGTAAAACGTTTCTTGTTTTCAAATCCTTTGTTCCTAGAATCTTCTTGCTCCACATTAGCAGCGAATACCGGTCCTAGTGTTTTAGCCAGGTTGCTCAATCCAACGAGAGAATTTTTAGAAGGGGCTTGAACCACAGGGTTTCTATTGTTCAAATGTTTCTCTACACAAAGCCCAACGCTTGGCTCTAAAAGTAATGAAAATATTGTAAATAAAAGGAAACACAAAAACAGCATAATAAAAGACTTTTTTATAAAACCTGATTTCTCTATTGTTCGATTTTTATAAATAAAGGAGGTCCCATGAGAAGTAAACCAGATGTTACCAGTTTAAATCCAGTGTTACCATCTGGTCTTTATTTAGTGGCTACACCGATTGGCAATTTGCTAGACCTGAGTTTAAGGGCAATTGAGATACTAAGAAATGTTGATGTCATTGCCTGCGAAGACACCCGCGTAACCGGAAAATTACTCGCTAAGCACAAAATAAAAACAAATATGAAACCTTACCATGAACACAATGCATCTCGAATGCGCCCCGCATTACTTAGTACAATACGAAAAGGTGGTTCGGTTGCACTCGTTTCCGATGCAGGGACACCCACAATTTCAGATCCAGGATATAAGTTGGTTAAAGAATGCGTTGACTGTGCCTACGGCATTACAGCACTGCCAGGCGCCAATGCTGCAATTGCGGGTTTAATACTCTCCGGGCTGCCAACAAATCGGTTCTTATTTGCGGGATTTTTGAGTTCAAAAACAAAGCAACGGTGCAAAGAACTACAAGAGCTAGCGAACGTACCAACAACGTTAATATTTTACGAATCAGCCAAAAGATTAAACGCTACTTTAAAAGATATGGTTAAACAATTAGGAAATCGACCTGCCTCTATAGCTCGGGAACTCACTAAGCGTCATGAAGAAGTAAGACGCGACACATTAATAGAACTCAGCAAACACTATCTTAACGCCGGCGCACCAAAAGGGGAAATTGTAATTATAATTGCTCCGCCCCCAATGAGACCCAAGCCCTCAGACGGCCGGCTAGATACGCTTCTATTAGAAGAACTCCAAACCCTGTCTCGGCGAGATGCAATAATAAAAATTGCTCATGAAACAGGGCTACCTAAACGTCAAGTTTATACTAGAGCAATAAAACTGTCTAAAACAAATCTCCGGTAAATATGGTTAAAAAAAATCATTTTTTGCGTATATATAATTTGTTTTATTGTACGTTAGTTACCAATTAATAAAGTATTGCTATATTAATTTTTTTCAATAGGGGTTTATACTAATGATGCGTCTGATGAATGGTTCAACTTTATCATTAATAACGCTCTTTTTTTTATTGCCGTTTATTTCGAGCTGCACAACCCTAATAGGCGCCGGGGCAACTGTTGGTGTAGCTGCAGTTCAGGAGCGAGGTATTAAAGGAAGGGCGAAAGATCTTCAAATTGAAGCACTTATACTCGAAAAATTTATCAAAGCAGGTATCAAATTAACCGCAACTATTGGGGTCGAGGTCTATGAGGGCCGCGTTCTTTTAACTGGGGCAAGCAAAAACACTAAAATTACAGACCAAGCCGTAAGACTTGCTTGGAAAGTGAATGATGTCAAAGACGTAATTAATGAAATCCAAGTTGGCCGTAATTCCACAATTTCAAACATTGCTCAAGATTCTCTAATTACCGCTCAAATCAAATCGAATTTAACGTTTGATCAAAATGTTTATTCCATTAATTACACAATAGAAACAGTTAATGGTACAGTATATCTTATTGGTATTGCGCAAAATAGAGCAGAACATGAACGTGTGAAACAACACGCAGAAAAAACCAAATTCGTCCGTAACGTAATTAGTCATGTGCGTATAAAAAAATAGCTAAATAATTAACACACTGCGTTTTAGTATTTACGCTATAATTTGTATTAATTAAGATCTGCTCTAATTGTATTTTCTTGCTAACAAAAAAGGACATCTAATATATGGCCTTAAAAGTCGCGATTCAAATGGATCCTATTGATTCCATTGATATTTCAACAGATAGCACGTTTGTTCTTGCCCTTGAAGCACAATTACGTGGCTATGAGCTATATCACTATCTCCCAAAAGATTTAGCATTAACCGATGGACGCGTATTCGCTACAGCAAGCACTCTTAAAGTAAGACCTAAGATTGGCGATCATTTCACGCTGGGCACCAAGAAAATTATCGATCTTGCAGAGGTTGATATAATTTTAATGCGGCAGGATCCTCCATTTGATTTGTCATATATTACGGCAACCCATTTGCTAGAACATATACACCCGAAAACGTTAGTTGTGAACGATCCTACCCAGGTTCGAAATGCACCAGAAAAAATTTTTATCACCCATTTCCCAGATTTAATGCCACCAACTTTAATCACTTCCAATAAAAAACAAATAAGAAATTTCCGAACAAAGTATCAAGACATCATAATCAAACCATTATTTGGTAATGGTGGGGCTGGGGTTTTTCATGTCAAACAGGATGACGAAAACTTTAACTCGTTACTAGAGATGTTTGGCAATGTTTATCGCGAACCAATAATCGTCCAGCGCTATGAACCTGCTGTCCGAAATGGAGACAAACGCATAATTTTAATAGATGGAGAGCCTGCGGGAGCTTTGAACCGGGTTCCGGCAAAGGGTGAATCTAGATCTAATTTACACGTAGGAGGAACGGCTGAAAAATGTACTCTAACAAAGCGAGAAAAGGAAATCTGTAAATCGATTGGACCTACACTTAAAGAGCGGGGCCTGGTTTTTGTAGGCATTGATGTAATTGGTGATTATTTGACAGAAATTAATGTTACTTCACCAACTTGTTTACAAGAAATAAACCGCTTCAACGAGGTAAAACTTGAATCAACAATTTGGGATAAAATTATTGAAAAATTGTAAGTTCCTAAGTATTTACAGTTTGAATTGAACCTGTTTGCGAACTGAACTGCTAGAGCCAAAATAACTTTAAGGAAATTAAATTTTTTACGAACGTTAGCTTTAATCCCAGACCGGACGACGAACCTCGGGATCAACAATTCGCACGTTTTTCTCTCCTAAAGCCCAAATAAGTTGCATTTCCGTTTCGCTCAAATTGAAATTGAAAAGATCGATATTTTCCTCGATCTCAGAAAATTCTAGGGCCCTCGGTACAACACTAATATCTGATTGTTGAATCAGCCAACGTAGGGCAATCTGTGCTACAGTTTTAGAATTTGATGAAGCTATATCACGCAAGAGTGG
>CAZXGI010000002.1:20972-27270 GCA_964639965.1 uncultured Rhodospirillaceae bacterium | reverse complement strand
ACCCGTGGTTGTGGCCAGTGAATTAATAATAAATCAACATAATCGAGTCCGAGCGTTTCTAAGCTAGTGTTAACCGAATATGCAAAATCGTCGGCTTTAGCATTATCTTCAGTAACCTTGGTGGTTACCCAAACATCTTTTCGCGACACCCCCGAAGCCTTAATACCTTCACCAACCCACAGCTCAGAACCATATTTTCGCGCCGTGTCGATGTGGCGATAGCCAGAATCAAGTGCATGAGCGATAAGTGCCACGGCGCGATCGGGTTTTGGGTAAAGCATTGTCCCGTAACCAATTACAGGCATTGTGTCCGTATGGTTAGGTATTTTAAGGTTAGAAAGTGGAAGAATGTTTTTTTTCAAAGGCCAGATCTACTGAAAAATTAGATTTTCTTGTCACACAAAACAAATTACTTTGAACGACTGCTACGAACAACTTCGGTTAACTGTATTGCTAATTTATCTTCCACAATCACAACTTCACCACGCGCAACAAGTTGCCGTTCTGCTCGTATATCGATCGGCTCATCAATCAACCGATCTAATTCTACTACAGCACCACGACCCAACTGTAGAATCTGACTAATCTTTAGATCTGCGGTACCTAAAACCGCCACCACATCAATATCAACTCCGTTTAAAGCTGCATCAGCAGTCGCACCCATAACTTCGCCAATTGTGCTTGGCTCATTCGTTTCTCCTGTAGTCTCTAATGCTTCTTCGTCAGCCATTTTATCATTTTCCACCATTGAAAATTCAAGGGGGTTTTATCTATACGCAATATACGTTTTAACAATTTACCAACAAGGGATTAGTGAGTGGTTAACACAATTTCATAAAATTATTTTTATCTTACGACCATAGCTCCCATTTTCCTACCTCCCATAATATGAACATGAAGGTGCGGAACCTCCTGCATCCCGTTGATTCCTATATTAGCCAACACACGATACCCTGGAGATGAAAGACCTAGTTTGCGCGCTGTATTGCCAACAGCCCTAAAAAAACCCGTAATTTCCGATTCTGTTGCATAAGCTGTAAAATCATCTAATGAGACATATTCACCTTTAGGAATTACGAGCACATGTATTGGGGCTTGAGGATTAATATCATTAAACGCCAAAGAGCTATCATCTTCGTAGATTTTTTCGCATTGAACTTCCCCACGTAATATTTTAGCAAATATATTTTGCTTATCATATACCATTTCCACAATCCCTCTCTTTATTATCTTGATCCTTTCTCATTTAAACCCGAGACACCCCGACGCTTATTTAATTCAGCCCAGACATCAGCTGGCTTAACTCCGACCGCGGACCAAAGCACAAGAAGGTGATAAATTAAGTCCGCACTTTCAGATGCTACATTCTTTGGATCATCAAACGCCGCTACGATTGTTTCAACAGATTCCTCACCAATCTTTTTAGCAATTTGAGGTGTTCCAGCATTAAACAGTTGAGCCGTGTAGGATGAATCGGGGCTTGTACCTTTGCGACTTTCTATCACCTCAAAAAGACAGTCTAAAGTTTCACCAGATTTTTTTTGCACTTTCAAACCCTCCTAACAGGAATACCAGCTGCTTCCATATATCTTTTAACTTCTTTAATACTATAAACACCAAAATGAAATATCGAAGCTGCCAGAACGGCACTAGCGTTACCGTCTCGCACTCCCTCCACCATGTGCTCTAACTCGCCAACTCCACCAGAGGCAATTACCGGAACAAAAATAGCATCGGCAACTGCCTTCGTAAGTTTAATATCAAATCCCGATTTTGTGCCATCTTTATCCATGGATGTGAGCAAGATTTCCCCGGCACCGTAATCCGCCATCCGTACCGCCCACTCTATCGCATCTATGCCTGTTTTCTTTCGCCCGCCGTGAGTAAAAACTTGAAAACGATCACCATTTCGTTTCGCATCAATCGCAACAACGATACACTGGCTGCCAAATTTTAATGCTGCCTCTTTAACAAAATCTGGGTTTTCAATGGCCGCCGTATTAATTGTCACCTTATCTGCACCGGCCAATAGTAATTTACGTATGTCGTTCAAAACACGAACACCGCCGCCAACAGTTAATGGGATGAAACATTTTTCAGCTGTTTTTGAAACCACGTCAAAAATAATATTTCGCCCTTCAGCGCTAGCTGTAATGTCCAAAAAGCACAATTCATCTGCACCAGCTAAATCATAGATTTTTGCTTGTTCAACGGGATCTCCAGCATCAATTAAATCAATAAAATTCACACCCTTTACTACGCGTCCCTTATCAACGTCAAGACAAGGAATAATTCGCGCTTTAAGCATCAGATTCTCCAAGCAATACAGCAACAGCTTCGGCCGGATCAATTGCACCATCATAAATGGCGCGCCCAGAAATGACACCGAAAAGCAAATCTCGGCCAGCAGTTTTTAGATCATGGAGATCGTCAATAGATGAAATCCCTCCCGAGGCAATTACAGGAGTTGAAATTTCCCTCGCTAGTTTTATTGTTGCAGATGTGTTTGGACCACCCATTACTCCATCTCTATTAATGTCTGTATAAATAATTGCGGATACATTCACACCTTCAAATGACTTCGCAAGTTCCAAAGCAGTCACTTGAGAAATTTTTGACCAGCCTTCAACGGCAACAAATCCGCTTTTGGCATCAATAGCAACTGCAATCTGACCCGGAAATTTCTCACACGCGCTTTTTACAAACTGAGGTTCTTTGAGAGCAGCGGTTCCTAAAATGACTCGCGAAACACCTTTATCCAACCAGAATTTAATCATGGAATGATCCCGAATACCTCCCCCTAACTGAACTTTGATATCTGTTGCAGCAAGTATCCCATCTATAGCCTCCCCATTTACAGAATGACCCGCAAAAGCGCCATTAAGATCAACCACATGCAGCCAAACGCAACCAGAATCCTGAAATTTTTTCGCCTGTTTTGCTGGATCGTTGGCAAAAACTGTTGCTAAATTCATATCTCCGCGAACCAATCTAACACATTGGCCGTCTTTCAAATCAATTGCTGGAAAAAATATCATTATGTGCCATCCCATTTCAAAAAATTCTTAATAAAATCCAGGCCAAATTTCTGGCTTTTTTCAGGATGAAACTGGGTGCCAATTAAATTATCTTTACCTACAATAGCTGTTATTCGGCCTCCATATTCTACGCTAGCCAAAACGTGTTCGGAATTCATGTTTTCAAAATAATAAGAGTGCACAAAATAAGCATGGGCCCCTTCTTTAAGGCCCCTTAAAACGGGATGATTGATTTTATTAAAGTGTAATTCATTCCAACCCATATGCGGGATTTTAACGTTGATATCATCTCTCACAATTTTTACAATTTGTCCAGGAATCCAATTGAAACCTCTGGTTTCTCCGTGCTCTTTTCCCAAAGTAGCCATTAGTTGCATGCCAACACAAATTCCCAAGAATGGTTTTCTTTTTTCAATAACCTGCTCAATTAACTCCTCCAACAAGCCAGGACAAGCCAACAATCCGGATTTACAATCTGCGAAAGATCCCACAC
Organism: uncultured Rhodospirillaceae bacterium; assembly: GCA_964639965.1. Lineage (GTDB taxonomy): Bacteria > Pseudomonadota > Alphaproteobacteria > Rhodospirillales > UBA2165 > TMED23. The sequence continues at coordinate 23,739 of CAZXGI010000002.1, read as the reverse complement.
CAGGCAACACAATATGACTAGCATCTTTGAGGTCCGCCGGATTGTTAGTCGATAAAACTCCTTCATTCCCATTAACATGTTCAAAAGCTTTTAAAACTGACCTTATGTTGCCAGAACCATAATCAACAATTACTGGACAGATGGCACTTTTTAGTTTTACCAAGGACCACCCCCTCTATTACGGGGCGTTTCCATGTTTTGGTCAGGCTTTATCGCAACATATCTTGAAATGGCGCTTTCTTTGTTGTCAGCTAACAAAATTGCATCCTCTTTATAACCCCGCTTAATTAAATTACTGCGTTTTAAATCATTTGCCATCCAACCTATGGCTAACGCTAATCCAGAAAACGCTATAGTTTGGGCAACATAATTTCCCCCAAATACGATTAATAACCACCCCAAAAAAAAATAAATCATCAAAAACGTCAAAGCCACTAACCACAAAGAGTTTAATAGCGCCCAAGGTAGTGGAAATATGAACGCAAACCAATTAAAGCCCTCCTTAATTGGAACTATGCTCGGCATTTTATCATTCAGTTCATATATGGTATAAATACGCATGCCTTAAATATTCTATTTATTATCAGACAAGGTTCCTTTAGTCGAAGGCACAATTTCGGCGGCACGGGCATCAATGGCAAGTGCCTGTCGAAGTGCACGAGCTAACGCTTTATAACTTGATTCAATAATGTGGTGATTGTTTTCGCCATAAAAATTCTCAACATGAATTGTCAAGCCGGCCGCCTGAGCAAAAGCCTGAAACCACTCTCTAAATAACTCGGTGTCAAAATCACCAACCTTTGATCGTGAAAAGCCAACTCTCCAAACTAAATACGGTCGATTTGAACAATCAACAACGACGCGTGTCAACGCCTCATCTAATGGACACAAAGCAGATCCAAACCGATTGATTCCAATTCGACTACCAAGTGCTTTTTTTACTGCCTCACCAATGGCAAGACCAGTGTCTTCTGTTGTATGATGAAAATCAATATGGAGATCACCAATAGCCTTGATTTCGAGATCAATTAAGCTGTGACGGGATAATTGTTCCAACATATGATCAAGAAAACCAATACCTGTTGAAATATCACAACTTCCGGCCCCATCAAGATTTATCATGACGTTAATTTGCGTTTCTTTCGTGATACGTTCAACGCTGGCTATACGATCAGCTTGCTCCATTTTATTTCCTCCACAAAATTTTGTCTTGGATCGGGGTCTTTTAACAGGATCAAAGTAAATTTGCTAGTTATTTAAACTCTACATAAAGTGGATTAATAACACCTGATTGACTATTGGTGCTTTTAAACATACATCCAACTGTATAAAAAGAAAAAAGAAAAAGGGCACCAAAATATGTCTACAAATAATTATCCTAATTGGCACGCCACGACGATCCTTTGTGTGCGGAAAGAAAACGAAGTTGTTGTTGCTGGCGATGGCCAAGTTAGCATGGGTGATACCGTTGTTAAGTCTAACGCCATGAAAATACGCCGATTACACAATGACACCGTAATTAGTGGGTTTGCCGGAGCAACTGCAGATGCGTTTACTTTATTTGAGCGACTTGAAGGCAAACTGGAGCGACATCCAGGTCAATTAACTCGAGCGTGCGTAGAGCTTGCAAAAGACTGGCGAACTGATCGTTATTTAAGACGTCTTGAAGCGATGATGGCAGTTGCTGATGAAACTGTTTCTTTAATTGTTTCTGGAACAGGGGATGTCTTGGAGCCTGAGGATAGTTTGATTGGTATTGGCTCCGGTGGCAACTATGCACTAGCAGCTGCACGCGCCTTGATTGATCAAAAAAAGATGTCTGCAGAAGAAATTGCGCGTCGAGCAATTGAAATTGCGGCAGATATTTGTGTTTATACCAACAAAAATATTATTTTAGAAAAGCTTAAAACAAAATGACAAGTGTTCCCACAACAGAAAACCACCCAAACACCTTTAGTACCGAGAATATAACATCAAGTTTTTCACCAAGAGAAATAGTCTCGGAGCTTGACCGGTTCATTATTGGTCAAAACGATGCTAAGCGTGCCGTTGCCGTTGCTCTTAGAAACCGTTGGCGGCGTCAACAATTATCAGACGACCTTAGAGAAGAAGTGTTACCAAAAAATATCCTGATGATGGGCCCAACAGGCGTTGGAAAAACAGAAATAGCTCGTCGCCTTGCAAAATTGGCGCAGGCTCCATTTATAAAACTCGAAGCAACAAAATTTACCGAGGTTGGATATGTTGGACGTGATGTTGAATCAATTATTCGAGACTTGATGGAGACCGCCATCCACGAAACAAGAGAACGGTTGCGAAAAAAAGTCGTTGCTAAAGCAGAAATTCTTGCTGAAGAACGCGTCTTAGATGCCTTGGTCGGAGATTCGGCCAGTGCTGACACAAGGCAAAAATTTAGAAAAATGCTTAGAGAGGGAGAGCTTGATAATAAAGAGATAGAAGTCGATGTTGTCGAGTCTAATACTAGCGGAATGCCAACTTTTGATATTCCAGGAATGCCGGGCGCTCAAATGGGAATGCTCAACATAGGTGATATGGTCGGTAAAGCTTTTGGGCAACAGACAACATCAAAACGCATGAGTGTTTCGGATTCATATGAAATTTTAATGAATGAAGAAAGTGATAAATTATTAGATGAGGATTTAATAATTAAGGACGCCACCACAAATGTCGAGAACAATGGGATCGTTTTTATTGATGAGTTTGATAAAATCACTGCACGAACAGATGCCCGAGGAGGAGACGTAAG
>CAZXGI010000002.1:17484-20872 GCA_964639965.1 uncultured Rhodospirillaceae bacterium | reverse complement strand
AGTCTTATTAAACAATACGTTGCTTTAATGGCAACAGAAAAAGTAACATTAGACTTTGATGATCAAGCAATTAAAGAAATTGCCAAATTGGCTGCAGAAATAAATTCTGTCGTGGAAAACATTGGGGCGCGGCGATTACATACGGTATTAGAAAAACTTCTTGAAGACATTAGCTTCACCGCCACCGATCGGGAAGGCGAAATCATTGAAATAACTCCAACAGTTGTTCAAGAAAGAGTTGGGGATTTAGTTAATGGGGGTGATTTGTCAAAATTTATTTTATAAATTATCTTCTTCTTTCTCATCAAAACCCATCTCTGCTAAAATATTTGTAATACTAACCTCATCGAGCTCGTGTATATGCTTTGCCAACAAATTCGCTAATAAAGTCGCCTTAGGGTGCAGCCCAGACGTATCGATTGGAACTCGGGGGTGAGAAAGCCCCGCTAGTTCTTTTAATTGATCAACTTCATCCCATATAAGCTCAAAATAATTTGCAATTTGCATTACAAAACCGGGTCCTGGACGCCCACGTTTGCCGTGCTCAAGCGCCGAAAGGTAGGCCGCTGAAACATGCAGATCAAATGCCATTTGTTTGAGTTGTATATTGCGTGAAGCCCTCAATTTTCGCAAGCGTTCTCCGAAGGGGGTCATAGATTCTCGCCTTCGCGATGTCTCTTAAGCATTACATATAATGCGCCCGAACCGCCGTCAAAGGGTTTTGCTTCAGAAAATCCCAGTATTTGCCCTCGATTTGGTTCTTCATTTAACCAAATTGGAACCATTTTTCGAAGCACACCCGTTTGCAAACCATTTTCTTTTTTGTGATGTAAGCCTTTTCCTGTAATCACTAAGACGCATCTTTTTTTTAATTCAACTGAACTGGAAATAAAATCCAACAAAACACTATAGGCTTCCCTTTGATGATATCCGTGTAAATCAAGGCGTGCGTCAATTCGCATTTTTCCCCGCATCATTCGCCTGGCTGAATTCTTATCCCATCCACGCATATCTCCGGATGATAACTTTGGGTAATTGGTTTTAGTTGGGTTTTTTTTCTTAGGTGCTATTGCATAGTTTTTTTTGTTAGGCATCTCTATCGTTTTATTACTTTTTATCTTTTTTTCATTCTTTATCACTCGACCCGAGAGTGGTTTCACATCTTTAAATGCGAAGGATAAGAGTTCTGCATCAGTTAACTCGGTTTTTTTTGCCATTGAAATTTCACCTGACATTATATACCAATACGTATTCAACCGGACCAACCTAACAAACCGGCTATATAATTGCTAAACTATGATCCCAAAATGACAATTAACCTAAATAAAGTAAAGTATTTGGTTAACCTAAAAAACTAGGTAATAGGCCGTGGCAAAAGTATAAAGAGTTGCCCAAATTGCTTCATCCGCCCAGCAGCTTCTCGAGCCTTAAAACCAGCTCCCCAAAAAAAATCGCCCCTGACGGGCCCAACAATAGCTCCACCTGTGTCTTGAGCGACCATTAACCGACGTAAAGATTTTTTTGTAAGTGGATGCGTTGTATCAACCCACATTGGCGTTCCCATCATAAAATACCGACGGTCAACCGCCAAACTTCTACCCGGTGTTAAAGAAACACCGGAAGCACCAATAGGCCCATCGTTATCAATTGTTTTTAATTCACGAAAAAAAACATAGGATTTATTTTTTGTCATCAAATTGTCGGCTTGTTTTGGGTTTTTTTCCAACCAATCTCGAATAGTTTGCAGTGAAATGTTTTCCCTAGAAATTATCCCTCTTTTCACCAAATCCCTTCCAATAGCAAAATATGGTTGACCATTACGACCTGCATATCCTACACGAACAACCTCGCCGCCCTCTAAAATTATTCTGCCGGAACCCTGAACATGAAGAAAAAATGCATCGATAGCATTATCTACCCAAAGTAATTCAAGGCCCCTCCCTTTTAGCAATCCTTGATTAATTGCAGCTCGGGTTGGATAGGGCACAAGACGGTTACCACTCAATCTGCCACTAATCCCTCTACCTGCCAAATTCTTTCTAAATCGCCCAAGTTCCGCTGAAATTAGATCCGGTGGGCGGCGATAAAGGGGAACATTATATTTTATTGATCTTTGTCTTGAACCACGAAGCTGGGGTTCGTAGTAACCCGTAAACAAACCTTTTTTATTATCACCATTTCTGACTTGATATAAATTAAACCAAGTTTCAAAAAAAAGGCGTGCGTTTTGTGATGACCCGTCAAAATTAATCTGCAAAGCTTTTTGGCAAACTTTCTTGAGGTCGCTTTTTCTTCCAAATTTATACCCTGGAACCATTTGACCCACGGCCGCTTTTTTTATTATTTTCTTACAGCTACGAGAAAACGTCTTAAATACTTGTGTGTGATTATCTTCTTTCCAATCCAGCAAGGTTTCAAAACTAACTGGTGTTAGGTTAAATGGTTGATCAAAGTGCGGTTTTATCGGCGGCGGCTTCCTAATTTCACCACAACTGATCAAAGATAAAGAAATTAAAAGAAAAATAAATTTATTTAAAAACAAATCAATCTAAGCTTCGTGTCGCTACTAACATCCAATTTGGATCTTGAGAACTTGTGTTTCGAGCAAATGTCCAAATATCAGTAATTACCAAAATATGGTCCGGGTCACCGCTAACAACATCACCTGACTGATCACGTGTTACATTCACCTGCTCAGAAATTATTTTAACCGTAACGTTTGCAAAACCATCCGTCATACCCGCCTCAATAATCTCACCACTGACAATCCGGATAAGAGTGTTTTCTAGGGTTTGGTTTTCAGTCTCTCGTTCACGTATAACGTGTAAAAAATTATTATAAACTTCGTCATTCAGCAACCTTTCTAGCGTCTCTGTATTGCCATCCGAGAACGCCTGGACAATCATTTCAAATGCCGTATGTGCCCCACTCAAAAATTCGGTTGGATCAAAATCGTTTGCTACGGCTTGGATTTCATGGATGCCTGAATCCAGTTCAGATTCAGGTGTGTTTGTTTTTTCAGAACTATCTCCATCCGATTTAATATTTGGCAAAGAAATAATATTTTCTGTAATATTATTTTTTGTTGAATCTGCCGAAAAATCTTCTCTTTCATTATTTTGTTGCGGTTTACCTGAATCCTTATGGCGACCTAATACTGACCTCAACCGCAATATTAAAAATGCAGCAATCATTGCAAATAAAATAATATCTAAAAACTGAAACCCGTTACTCATAAAATATTCTCTTGCCTGTCTTTTACCCGATTTAATCTCTAACATTAATTCTACTAATAAAGTATTGCATTAACTTTGTCACAGATTAGCTATTAGTTAAAGCTTCTCGTAATTATACTATAACTTTAAGTTATCTTATACTAGGGTTCATA
>CAZXGI010000002.1:15503-17384 GCA_964639965.1 uncultured Rhodospirillaceae bacterium | reverse complement strand
TCCCTCGCTGGTTATAAATGGACAATACATAAAAGACTTTTCCTTTGAAGCTCCAAATACACCAGAGGTATATAACCTTCTACAAAACGAAATGCCCAATATACAGGTAGACATTGATGTTCAGGGTGAAGGAAAGGGTGACAATACATTTGAAGTTATTCTAAAGGTTCGTGCAGAAGCAAAAGTAAAAAATGAGGGTGTTTACATTTGCGAACTATCTTACGCTGGGTTGTTTTCAATAAATGTGCCTCAGGAACACCTTGGGCCTGTTCTAATGATCGATTGTCCGCTTATTTTATTTCCATTTTTACGCAGGGTAATAGCTGATGTCACCGGCGATGGCGGGTTTGCGCCGCTAATGTTATCGCCTGTTGATTTTGCTGCGCTTTATAAACAGAAACTTGATCAAGCTACAGATGATCAAGAAAACAAACCTCCGAGTGAATGATGAATATTATTAACTCTTAGATTTTCTTCATAATAGAGCCAGGGGGGGAAATATTTTTAATTTATCCACATTGGATTTTTTATTTTTTTTAAAAATTCAGCGTGGGCATCTATTTCTGCATCACTTAAATCAAAGGACCTTGGTGACCTAAATTTGGGATTAGCAACATTAACATCTTCACTTTTACTACAAGAATCCAACTCAAAATCGGGCTGACGACCACCTATAAGTTCAAGATATACCTCGGATAAAAGCTGCGCATCTAAAAGTGCACCGTGAAGTGTTCGATTTGTATTATCAATCGAAAACCGTCGACACAAAGCATCCAAGTTAGCAGGAGCCCCGGGAAATTTTTCTCTTGCCATTTGTACCGTATCAACGGCGCGAGATATTGGGATTATAGGTCTTTCTAGTCGCTCAAGTTCAGCATTAATAAACCTAATATCAAACTCTGCGTTATGTATAATCAATGGTGTTTCCACGCCAATAAAATCACTAAAATCTTCTACAATGTCCGCCATAACCGGGAAATCTGATAAAAAATCTTCACTCAACCCATGGACCTTAAACGCTTCGTCTGGGATTGAACGTTCCGGATTAATGTATTGATGGTAATTATTACCAGTCGCAATATGGTTAACCAACTCAACACATCCAATCTCTACAATACGATCTCCATCGTTTTCACGCAAACCTGTGGTTTCAGTATCAAGAACAATCTCACGCATGTTTTCCAACTCTTTGTTTTGGCCAGCAGTTGCCTCGAAGATTTTTAACTTTTCCAATAACTTTACATACACATAATAAACTATGGTTTCTACCAAGACCAGTTTGGATAATAAAATCAGCTCGCCTTCTTTTTTGTAAATCAGAAAACTGGTTTTTTCTTATCTGATTGAACCGTTTGGTTGACATCCCTGGACGATTTAAAACGCGTGTTTTTTGTATATATTCAGGTGCAGTTACAACTGCTACTGCATCGCAAATTTTATCTATTTTATTTTCAAAAAGTAACGGCACGTCTAGCACTACAAGATTATTTCTAGATGTTGCACATCGTTGTAAGAATTGTAACTGCATGTCCTGAACTAACGGGTGTAAAATACTTTCTAAACAAGTTAGGGAACTTTGGTCGTTATAAACGATAGATCCTAAGACACTGCGATTAACATGATTATTTTTTACAGCTTCTGGAAATGCCTTTTGTATTAGCGCTACAGCTTTACCTTTAGGTCCAATTAACTGGTGTACAGATGCATCAGCATCATAAACAGCAACACCAAATTGACGAAACACTCTGGTTGCTGTTGTTTTTCCCATACCAACTGAACCTGTTAATCCGAGAATAAACATCAATTTTTCATCATATTTAATATATGGGTTCTCAGAGAAATAGACACACCCGGATCAACACCATACCATGCAGAAAACCC
>CAZXGI010000002.1:13208-15403 GCA_964639965.1 uncultured Rhodospirillaceae bacterium | reverse complement strand
CCCATCAGTATTCGTGCCTTTTAAAGATCCGTCCTTTTGAACAATAATAGTATTAATTGCACCAACCCGCTGGGCATTTGAATCAATATCATCAACTATTTTCATAGCTGCGCGCTTATGCGGCAAGGTAATATTTACACCACACCAGTCATTTTCAAGAAGTCCGCGCAAAAAGTTTTCTAGGTTGTTGGGTTTAACGGCTATAGGTAAATACTGGCCCTCAATTGAATATTGCTCAAGCCAAAAACGGTGTATATATGGTGACAAGGAGTGCTCTATCGGCCACCCAATGACCCCGGCTTTAGGGTGTCTGTTTATCATGTGTTTAGTATTTTGTTGTTACGTAAAAATTCTAAAAGAGGAAATAAGGGCAAGCCTAAAACTGTAAAAAAATCACCCTCAACTTTCTTAAACAACTGTGCACCAATTCCTTCTAAACGATAACCACCAACTGATGAAAATATATCTTTCCCAGCCTGATTCAAATAATTTTGAATGAAGTCATCACTTAAATCTCGCATTGTTAAATTGACGCAATCGATTTTCTCCCATAGAACCCTTTCATTACATACAACGCAAACAGCACTTATAAGACGATGTGTTTTTCCTCGAAGAGATTTTAAGTGGGATTCAGAATTAGCACGATCCACTGGCTTGCTATAAAAGACACCCTCACATTCAAGTACTTGATCGGCACCAATAACAAAAGCATCCTTGTTAAAGTTAGAAACATTTTGAGCTTTTAAAACAGCCAACTTTAATGCAATTTTTTCTGCTGAGTATTCACAAAAATTCTCTTTGATCGACACTTCATCAACAGTTGAAGCTATTGTGTTAAATTCGACGCCTGCATTTAACAAAATTTGATTTCGCGTTTTGCTTGCTGAGGCTAAAATAAGGTTTTTCAATTAAATTTCCACGAAAAAATTAAGTTTTTAAATCAACATGCTGTGAGTGATACTTCATTATAGTTGCCGCTGTTTCTTCAATACTTCTCCTGGAAACATCAATCACATTAACACTCTTTTTTGTGAATAAACGGCGAGCGAAATTAACTTCTTCATTTACAATTTCTGGATCTGCATAACTTGTTTCCTCGCTTTCTGTGAGCATTCTTAAACGATTACGCCGCACTTGAACTAAACTTTTAAAATCTTTTATTAATCCAATAATCAAAGGGTTTTCGAGTTCAAAAACTTCTTCGGGTATATCATGTCCTAGAACTATTGGAATATTTGCTGCCTTAATTCCGCGATTTGCGAGATAAATACAGGTCGGAGTTTTTGATGTTCGCGACACTCCCAATATTACGACATCTGCTTCTTCTAGATTCCAAGTTACTTGCCCATCATCGTGTGTCATCGCATAGTCCATGGCGGCAATTCTCTCATAATAACCTTGATCAAGTGTATGTTGACGACCTGGTTGTTGATTTCCTTTTTCGTGCAGATAATTACCGAATGAAGACATTATTGGTTGCAATACTGAAACACATGGAACTTTCATTTCTCGACAGGCGGCTTGTAAATGTTTAATTATCTCGGTATTGACAAGGGTATAAAGCACAAATCCAGGGCGCTCCTTAATATCGGAAATAACTTCTTCAATTTGTCTTTGAGAGCGTACAAGATTCCACACATGTTCAATCGGTTTGGTATGTTCAAACTGGACAAGACAAGCCCGGGCGACTGATTCGACTGTTTCTCCAGTTGCATCAGAAACTAAATAAAGATGAAACTCTGACATGCGTTTTAGTTATTCCAATATCTCGTTTTAATTTATCTGGACAATATTAGATTTTATGTAGGTAATGTCCTAGAATAAAGAGTATATAAGAAGTGTATAAAATTAAAATTCTAAAATTTCATAGCACTTATTAAAATTAAAATTAAATAATAAAACCTTTTTTAAATATGTATTAATTTTTTTTAACTTTGGTGATAACAAGGATAAAACCTAAAAATAATTTTTATCCACATTAATAAATCTAATCTAATTAACAAAAAATCTTTTTTATCTGTTTAAATTTTAGTTCAAAATTCTTTTAATTAAATTATATTAACCATTTATCCCATTTTTTTCCCCATTTATAAAAATATAGATAAATAACAATATTTCTGAATTAAATAGGTATTAAAACTAATCCCCAACTTTAACACTACAACTACAACTACAACTAAACTATTCTAAAATAT
>CAZXGI010000002.1:11506-13108 GCA_964639965.1 uncultured Rhodospirillaceae bacterium | reverse complement strand
TTGTTGTTCAAGGTAATTTAGATAATTTATCATTGTTGGTTGGCGGAACTTTAATGGAAGCTGAAATTATTAATATATTGGCAGCTTTTTCTGGACGACCGTTTATATTTAATTTAGGACACGGTGTTTTACCTAATACGCCAATTTCAAATGTTGAACGATTAATTAAACTCGTTCGAAGTAGAAAAAATGATTAAGCGGGCAGTTGTTTTATTTAATCTTGGTGGTCCGGATAAACCTAGTTCTATTCAACCATTTTTATTTAATCTTTTTAATGATGGAGCAATTATTAATTTGCCAAAACCACTCAGGTGGTTAGTTGCGAAAATTGTATCTAAACGGCGAGCACCAGTAGCGAAAAAAATTTACGCTGAGATTGGAGGTAGTTCACCATTATTAAATCTAACAAAAGAGCAAGCAGCAGCACTGGAAGTTAAATTAAATAAAAACAAAGAAAACCAATCGAAAGTTTTTGTAGCTATGCGTTATTGGCATCCTATGATTTCATCAATAGCAGTTTTGGTGAAAGATTTTAATCCAGATGAAATTATTTTATTACCACTTTATCCACAGTTTTCAACTACGACAACCGGTTCCTCTTTAAGTGAGTGGGAATTTGTGTCTAATAAAATTAATTTAGAAAAAAAAACCAGAACAATTTGCTGTTATCCGATTGATGAACATTTGGTAAAAGCTCAAGCTGATTTATTAAAGAAAGAAATTTCTAAGATAAAAAAAAATGTACGCGTTCTTTTTTCAGCCCATGGCTTACCCAAAAGGGTAATCCAAATGGGAGATCCTTATCAGTGGCAAATTGAAAAAACTGCCAGTGCAATAGTGTCGAAAGTGAAATTAAAGAACGATAGCTGGTCTATTTGTTATCAAAGCCGCGTTGGTCCATTGGAATGGATTGGCCCATCATTAGATGAAGAAATAAAAAGGGCTTCTGAAGATAAAATTGGGGTTGTAATTTTACCTATTGCCTTTGTTTCAGAGCATTCTGAAACGCTAGTGGAGTTAGATATTGAATATCGTAAGTTAGCGTTAGAACTTAAGGTTCCATATTATGGTAGAGTACCTGCGATTGGCACGCACCCAGATTTTATTGATGGATTAGTCAAATTAGTAAATAATGCGAGCAAAAGTAACTTAAAGATTTCGTCCGGAAAGAGTGAGCGGCTTTGCCCGAGCGACTTAAAGTTTTGTAGTCAAAGAGATCTCGGGAAAAATGGGTGATCTACCAAACGATGTTTATTTGCTAATCAAGGCTTTTCATATAATCAGTGTTATTGCATGGATGGCGGGTTTGTTATATTTGCCTAGGCTATATGTTTATCATTGTGAAGCAGCAAAGGGTTCAGATTTTTCGGAAAAATTAAAAGTTATGGAGCGGCGTCTATTTAAATTTATTATGCGCCCTGCTAGAATCGCCACATTAATTTTCGGCATCGTTTTAGTGTTAAATATGGACACCAATCAATGGTTCGATGTTTGGTTGGTTTTAAAGGTAGTATTCGTGGTTTCGCTGTTTGTTATGCACGATATGATGGATAAATGGCGGAAGGCGTTTGAATTAGATTTAAATACCCATTCTCAAAAATT
>CAZXGI010000002.1:8700-11406 GCA_964639965.1 uncultured Rhodospirillaceae bacterium | reverse complement strand
AAAGTGCATAAAAAATGAACCTTAAAGAACTTAAAGAAAAATCACCTGTCGATCTCCTAAAATTTGCTGAAGAACTAGAAATTGAAAATGCTAGTACGTTACGCAAACAAGATATGTTGTTTGCGATACTTAAGCAAATGGCGGAAAATGACACCGCTATTTTTGGGATGGGTGTTCTTGAAGTTTTACAAGACGGATTTGGTTTTTTACGGTCACCAGAATCAAATTACTTACCAGGACCGGATGATATTTATGTTTCACCAAGCCAAGTCCGTCGGTTTGGATTAAGGACAGGGGATACAGTTGAAGGACAAATCAGGGCACCACAAGACGGTGAACGCTATTTTGCTTTATTGAAAGTTACAAACATAAATTTTTGTGATCCGGGTGATGTGAGACACAGGATTAATTTTGATAATTTGACACCGCTTTATCCTGATGAGCGGCTAAATATGGAAATAGATGACCCAAAATTAAAAGATCCGACGTCACGTATTATTGATTTAATCACACCCATAGGGAAGGGGCAGAGAGCTTTAATTGTAGCGCCTCCCCGAACGGGTAAAACTGTTATGTTGCAAAACATTGCTTCCTCCATAGCCGCAAACCACCCCGAATGCTATTTGATAGTGTTATTAATTGATGAGCGCCCTGAAGAGGTCACAGATATGGCCCGGTCGGTAAATGGTGAAGTCGTTAGTTCAACATTTGATGAACCGGCATCACGTCACGTTCAGGTGGCTGAAATGGTTATTGAAAAGGCAAAACGTCTTGTTGAACATAAAAGGGATGTAGTAATTTTGCTTGATTCTATAACGAGATTAGGTCGGGCTTATAATACTGTGGTTCCGTCGTCGGGGAAAGTTTTAACAGGTGGCGTTGATGCGAATGCACTGCAAAGACCAAAACGTTTTTTTGGTGCAGCTCGGAATGTTGAGGAGGGAGGCTCTTTAACAATTATTGCAACGGCCTTAATTGATACCGGGTCACGGATGGATGAGGTTATTTTTGAAGAATTTAAGGGTACGGGCAATTCAGAAATAATTCTGGATAGAAAGCTTACAGACAAACGGACTTGGCCGTCAATGGATATCACTAAATCAGGAACACGAAAAGAAGAGTTGTTAGTTGAAAAAGGCACGCTGTCGAAAATGTGGGTTTTGAGACGTATACTTAATCCAATGGGTGTTGTTGATTCAATGGAATTTTTGACGGAAAAATTAAAGGACTCTAAAAACAACGATGACTTTTTTGATTCGATGAATACCTAATAAGTAAATTTTTTTAAACAAAATTGATGATGTTATTCACTTCTTATGAGAATGGTCTTTTTAGGTTTATGGTATTAGTACGGTTGACCCAGTGGTTTTTCTTGATTCCAATGCTACATGTGCTGCCCGGGTTTCTGAAAGAGGGTAGGTTTGGCCGATATCTATATTAACTTTTCCGGAGGCGACTATTTTAAATAAATCGTTGGCAGCTTTTTTTCGCATGTTAAGATTCGAGGTATAATTAAAGAGTGTCGGCCTGCTTAAGGAGAGAGATCCCCGACGCATAAGATCTAGCGGATCGATGGCTGGAATTGGACCCGAAGCATTTCCAAAATTTACTAGGATACCAAAGTGGGATAAACAGTCCAATGACTGTTCAAAAGTTTTTTTGCCAATTGAATCATAAACTACTGGAACCCCTTCACCTTTGGTAATTTCAGAGACACGCATAGAAAAATTTTCTTTTGAATAATTAATGGGATAATGGCAGCCATTCTTAGTTGCTTTAGCGGCCTTTTGATCACTGCCTACGGTTCCAATTACGGTTGCACCTATAGAGTTTGCCCATTGACACATAATTGAGCCAACACCTCCAGCTGCAGCATGGACTAAAATTATATCTCCTTTTTTTACCTTGTAGCATTTAAACATCAGCATATGTACGGTGAGGCCTTTTAGTAACATAGCTGCAGCGATTTGATCTTTAATATTATCGGGGAGAGGAATTAATACTTTAGCATCAATATTTCTTTCTTTACAGTATGAACCTACCTGCCCGCCAGAGTAGGCTACTCGCTGTCCAATTTTCAGACCTTTAACTTTCGGACCAATAGCCTCAATTATACCGACCGCTTCTGACCCAAGTGTTAATGGTAATTCAACAGGATAAAGCCCAGAGCGGTGATAACAATCGACAAAGTTTAATCCGATCGCGGTATGTTTTAGGCGAACTTGGCCTGTGTCGGGCGCCCTTAATTGAACGTCTTCCCATTTGAGAACCTCTGGTCCACCAGTTTCGTGTATTCGGATTGCCTTAGTCATTTTTTCCCCTTGTTTCATGCAGATTTATTTGAGCATATTTTTGACTGGCCTTTCGAGAAGAATCAAGGTTTCTTTCGTTTCAATTCCGGATCCCCCTGAAAAACCTGTTAGTTTATTATTTTTTCCTACTACGCGATGACACGGGATGAATATGGGTATAGGGTTTTTACCACAAGCATTGCCGATTGCACGGGGTGCTGTGTTCAAATTATTGGCTACTTCACCGTATGTATTTGTGGTACCGTGGGGTATAGTCGAAATCTTGTTCCAAACGGCTTTCTCAAAAACCGTCCCGGATGGATTTAAGGGAATTGTAAATTTTGTTCGTTTTTTATCCAAATATTCTGTAAGTTGGTGCCGGGCATCGTTTAGAATTGGGCTTTCAGAATAATTT
>CAZXGI010000002.1:5075-8600 GCA_964639965.1 uncultured Rhodospirillaceae bacterium | reverse complement strand
TAAAATTAATTTGATTTGGCCGTTTATCATTCTGGGGTCATTGATATTGAATACTAATTCCATAAAACATGTTTTAGATCCGGTGCGATATCACATTAAAGAACGTGACACCCTCCTTTGATCTGCTTATATCATACCTCTATGAATATCCAGGAAAGTGATCAAACAATTTTTGCGTTGGCTAGCGGTTCAGGCAAGGCAGGCATAGCAATTTTTAGAGTTTCAGGACGATTTGCTCTACACGCATACAAGATCTTATCAAAAAAAACGAATATTATTCCCCGATGCGCTACACGTACCAAGATTTATTCTCCAGAAACGGATGAATTGTTAGATGAAGGCCTGGCTATTTATTTTCCTGCTCCTGCGAGTTTCACTGGCGAGGATGTCGTTGAATTGCATGTCCATGGAGGTCGCGCTGTTATTGCGGGTATTACCGAAGCACTAAATTTAATTCAGGATTGCAGAATTGCAGAACCGGGGGAGTTTACGCGTCGAGCTTTTGATAATGACAAACTCGATCTAACAGCAGCAGAAGGTTTGGCCGATCTTATTAATGCCGAAACAGAAGCTCAAAGACGCCAAGCACAGCGTCAATTACAGGGAGACCTCAGCCTTATTTATGACGGATGGCGAACTAGGCTTATCAGCGCAATTGCGCTTTTTGAAGCTGAGATTGATTTTTCTGATGAAGATCTTCCCACCGGTTTAAAAAAACAGGTTAGCAAAACGATTTCTGATATTAAAAGGGAAATAGTTAACCATTTGAATGATAACAAACGAGGTGAAGTTTTAAGGGCAGGGCTATATATCGCTATTGTTGGCCCGCCAAATTCTGGTAAATCTAGTTTGCTTAATCGGTTGTCTCAACGTGAAGTCGCAATTGTTTCCGAAAAAGAGGGCACGACAAGGGATGTTATCGAAATTTATCTTGAACTTGATGGTTATCCAGTAATAATAGCTGATACGGCTGGACTTCGCGAGGCTAGCGATGATATTGAATCAGAGGGTGTTCGTCGTGCGGAGCAACGCGCAAGACAGTCAGACCTTAAACTTGCCGTGTTTGATGGCGCGATTTGGCCAGAAAGAGATGCTAAAACGGCCGCCTTAATTGATGAAAACACAATTGCAGTTGTTAACAAATCTGATTTGATTAGTGATAAGACTAAAGATTATCTTGCTATTTCATCTAAAACAGGCGCGGGCGTGGGTTCGTTGTTAGAATCTTTGAAAAAAGAAGTATTTTTAAGGTGTCATTATTCTTCGGAACCTGGCCCAACGCGCAGTCGTCACAGGAGGGCACTAGAAGATTGTATTAGCAGCCTTGAGCGTTTTCAGAAGGCTGAAGCAGCCACTGAATTAAAAGCGGAAGACCTTAGGCTTGCAGCAAGATCTTTAGGTCGAATTACTGGAAGTGTTGATGTAGAGGAGGTTTTGGACGTTATTTTTAGAGAATTTTGTATTGGAAAATAGGTGTTATTATTTAGTTAAAACAACTCAGGTTAGCTTGTCTGGCCAAAATGGTAGTTAGCATATCGAAGTAAAGCCAGATGTTTAATTCGATTTTTCAGAGTGGTTTACGAAAGAGAGCTTCCCTAATTGACTTAATGCCTGATGCCCCGTAAATTCCCGTTCGATGGATATTGAAAATAAACTCAATAAGAACTTTGATGTGATTGTTATTGGTGGTGGGCACGCTGGAACTGAAGCGGCGGCAGCGGCAGCTCGTGTGGGGGCTGAAACACTACTGCTAACAAATTCATTAGAAACTATTGGCGAAATGTCGTGTAATCCCGCAATTGGAGGATTGGCAAAGGGTCAATTGGTCCGAGAGATTGATGCTCTTGATGGCATTATGGGAAAGGCAATTGATAAAAGCGGCATTCAGTTCCGAGTTTTAAATCAAAAGAAAGGTCCAGCCGTTAGGGGTCCGCGGGCGCAGGCAGATCGCAAGCTCTATCGCAAAAACGTATTCAAGTTATTATCTGCGCAAAAAAACTTGATAATGCACGCTGGATCAGCTGAAGAGCTTTTGTTTGATAATGAAGGTAAATTAATAGGATTGAAGACGTTGAATGGTGAGAACGTTTTTTCTTCAAAAATTATTATAACCACGGGCACATTTTTAAGAGGTGTGATCCACATTGGCGAAGAAAAAATTCCGGCAGGGCGCATTAATGAGCGACCGTCTGTAGGACTATCTTCAGTATTTCAAAGCAAAGGATTTAATTTGGGCCGCTTAAAAACCGGCACACCACCCCGTTTGGATGGAAAAACAATTGATTGGGATATTTTGGTCGAGCAGCCTGGTGATACATATCCCCAACCGTTTTCATTCTTAACTGAAAAGATAACAACTCGCCAGATATCTTGTTTTATAACAGAAACAACACCCGATACCCACGCGTTGATCAATACGAATTTGAACCGTTCGCCCATGTATTCAGGACAAATTAAGAGTGCCGGGCCAAGGTATTGTCCGTCAATCGAAGATAAGGTTGTCCGGTTTGCTGACCGAAAACGGCATCAAATATTCCTTGAACCTGAAGGGCTGGATAGTGATGTTGTATATCCAAACGGAATTTCGACATCGTTGCCTAAGCAAGTACAACTCGAAATGTTAAAAACTATTCCCGGTCTTAAGCACGCATCCATGATACAGCCCGGCTATGCGATTGAATATGATTATATTGACCCTCGAGAACTTAAATCGACCTTGGAAACCAGACGAATTTCCGGTCTTTATCTAGCCGGTCAAATTAATGGAACGACGGGTTACGAGGAAGCTGGTGCCCAAGGCGTTTTCGCAGGGGTTAATGCTGCTCTAGCAGCTCAAAACAGGCCCCCCATGGAGATTGATCGTGCAGATGCCTATATAGGTGTGCTTATCGACGATTTGGTTACACTTGGGACGACAGAACCTTATCGCATGTTCACCTCCCGTGCTGAATATCGATTGCAGTTGCGGGCTGACAATGCAGATCAACGGCTCACGTCTAAAGGCATCAAAGTAGGTTGTGTGACCTCAAACCGAAAGACGACTTTTGAAAAGAAAATGACCAATATCAACCGGGCGGTCGAATTAGCAATATCATTGAACAAAACCCCAAACGAATTAGGTAAATTTGGTATCAAAATAAACAAGGATGGAATTCGACGCAACGTACTAGATGTTCTCGGTTACCCAGATGTTGATCTTGCACTGGTCACCAAGATTTGGCCAGAAATGGCCGGTCTATCTGAACCTGTTGCCGAACAAATAGAAATTATGGGCCATTATTCTGGGTATATGGATCGCCAGGAAGCTGATATTCGGGCATTTAGAAAAGATGAATCTTTATTGATCCCGGATGATATAGACTTTGATAAAGTTGGAGGTCTTTCGAATGAAATTAAAACCAAATTTATGTCTTCACGCCCGGAAACATTGGGAGCTGCAGCTCGGATTTCTGGAGTTACCCCGGCCGCATTGACGGCGCTACTTGGGTTTGTGCGCCGGAAGGCAAGAGATGCGGCCTAGGCTCG
>CAZXGI010000002.1:0-4975 GCA_964639965.1 uncultured Rhodospirillaceae bacterium | reverse complement strand
GCAGACAGCTTGTGATGCGAAGATTTTTAATGGACGTGTTGAAGAATACCCGGTTTTGGGGTCGTCATATTACGTGACGTCGCGAGCGGTTGCGCCGTTGGAGACCCTGTTTGCTTTAAGTTACCCTCTTTTGTCGAGTGGCGGCCGGTGTTTGTTTTTAAAAGGTAAAAATTACGAACATGAATTGACCAGATCACAAAAAAAGTGGAGTATGGATTTTCAAGTTCACCGGTCAAAAACAGACCAGCCTATCAATATGAAGCGAGGCTTTGGTGTTTTGTTAGAAATATGGAATTTATTGCCCTGTGATCAATAATGGCAAGAGTACGGAACAGCCTCAAGACGTTGGGATGGAAACAGATCCAAGTCTAGAGGCGCGGATAATAGCGATTGCAAATCAAAAGGGTGGGGTTGGTAAAACAACAACCACAATTAATCTTGCGACTGCGCTTGCTGCGGTAGGGAAGCGTGTTTTGGTGCTAGACCTGGATCCTCAGGGCAATGCGAGTACAGGTTTGGGGGTTGAGCAGTCGGAAAGGCAAACCAACGCCTACCATGTTATGATTGGTGAGGCGCCCTTCGCAGCTGCAATTTTGGATACGCAGGTTCCGGGGCTCTCAGTTGTGTCATCGGGTGTGGATTTGTCGGGTGCTGAAATTGAGCTTATTGAGGTTGAAAATCGGCTGTTTCGGCTAAAGTCTGCGTTGTTGGGTGATGCGGGTAATTACGATTATATTTTTATTGATTGCCCGCCGGCTCTTGGTTTGCTGACGGTTAATGCCTTAAATGCAGCGCATGCTGTTTTGGTGCCATTACAGTGTGAGTTTTTTGCTCTGGAAGGTTTGAGCCATCTTGTTCGTACAATTGAACGGATTAAGACCTCATACAATCCTGGGCTTGAGATTCAGGGTATCGTTCTTACAATGTTTGATAGTCGAAATAATTTATCTGATGCGGTTGCATCTGATGTAAGAGATTTTTTTGGAGCAATTGTATATGATACAGTAATTCCGCGCAATGTTAGGGTCTCTGAAGCCCCATCATATGGTAAGCCAGTTCTTCTTTATGACGTTGGCTGTGCTGGTTCCCAGGCATATATTCACCTTGCTAGCGAAGTGTTGAAACGTGAAAAGATTGTGAGTAATCTAAATAATGAAAAATCCCACTAAGAAAAAATTGGGCAAAGGGCTTTCGGCGCTTCTTGGGAGCAGTGAAACCGCTATTTTAGGCGGTTCTGACCAGAAACTAGCGTCTAAAGATCCTATTGGAAAAGTCGAACAGATATCTGCGATTGAAAAGATTTATCCGGGGCGTTTACAGCCGCGCCAGATTTTCAGTCAACCTGAAATCAAGGAGTTAGCGGAATCAATAAAGATTCACGGTGTTTTACAGCCTATTTTAGTTCGTAAACACCCTGAAAACCCGGGAAGTTATGAAATCGTTGCGGGTGAACGGCGCTGGCGTGCCGCACAGATGGCCCAACTGCATGAGGTGCCAATTTTATTAAGAGACTTTTCTGATGTTCAGGCGCTTGAGATTGGTTTGGTGGAAAATCTTCAGCGAGAAAATCTTTCACCTTTGGAGGAGGCTGAAGGCTATAGAAGGTTGGTTGATGACTTTAATCATTCTCAAGATGAAATTGCCAAGATTCTGGGAAAAAGCCGGCCATACGTAAGTAATCTGATGCGACTTTTAAACTTACCGGGTCCCATCAAAGATATGTTGCGTCTGGGAGATTTGACAGCAGGTCATGCCCGCGCATTATTGAATGTTGAGGATCCCGTTGGCATTGCTAAAAAAGTTATTAGCCGCGGTTTAAGCGTTCGCCAAACGGAGCAATTGTGCAAAACGCTTGATCGAAAAGATGGAGGTGATTCAAGGAAAAACAGCTCATCTGTTTTAGCTAAGGATCCAAATATTTTATCACTTGAGAAAGATCTGACAAATTTTTTAGGTTTAAATGTGGAAATCAACTTTAATATTAGTGGTGGTGATTTAAAAATAAACTATAAAACCTTGGAACAATTGGACGGTGTTTTACATCGCCTAAGTGACGGAAAGCACGGCAGACGCTAAAACGCTAGAAACGTTGGTGAATCAGAAGGCGATCGGGGGTATAATCCGGGGGTATAATCCGGGGGTATAAATAACGGAAAAAATTTTGGGTTCCAAACATAGAAATAAAATTCTATTTTTTGACTGCCTGAGATAATCGCATCAAAATTCTACCGCAGATGGCGTTAGCGGGCAAACCTGTTGACTTACAGGCAATTTCAGCTTCTGACAATAAAGATAATGCCCGGTTAACTTTACCAATGGACCATTTTTGGAGTTGTTTGAGAAACTGATCGTTAAATAAATACATTATTGGTGGTTTAATATTTTTAATAGCATCGACCGGTTTTTTACCCTCTTCCATATAACCCAAGGCAAGATGTAATTTCTGAAAATGACGGATTGTGGCCCTTAAAATTGCTATTGCCGTTTGCCCTTCATCCAAAGCCCTTGATAAATTGCGTTCGACCTCCTGATGGTCACCATTTGCAACGGGATAGATAATCTTATCAATCGAAAATGCCCCATTATCGCCAATAATTGCGATAACATCATTTAATTTTATCTCGTTTTGGGGGCCCATATAGGTTAATAATTTATCTAACTCTGATATAGAAATCATTCTATCGGAACCCAGGTTATTAATTAAATAATCTTTTGCTTTGAAATCAATCGTCATGCCCGCTTCTTGAATTTTTGTTGCGATTAATTTATCAAGCCCGTCGGAGGTGTCTAAATACGCCGGTATAGCTGCGGCATTCTTGTTCTTTTCAACGAGTTTTCGCACAGGCGATTTTGAGCTTAAATCACCAGATGCTATAATAATTATGGAACTATTATCTGTTTCTAGACATTCGGAAAGAACCTTTGAAATGTCTTCATTGCCGAGTTTAATGTGAACTACTCTTTCGCCCCCAACAAGCGATTGTGCAGCCACCTCATCTCTTAGGCGCTCAGGCTCCTTTTTAATTTCCCTTCCCGTCAAATAGCCGATAAGGAAGGGATCATTTAAGTCTTTAATCTTGGCTTTAATTAGGTTGTCGGATCTTTTGCTGGTTAGGCCTTGGTCCGGACCGTAAAACAATACAAGCCTTATTTTTGGATCCGGCTTTTCCAAATAAGCGGCAACTTGTTTCCTGCTAAATTTCAACCGATTTTAACGCTATTTTTTTTTACCATATTAAAATAAACTATTATTTTACTGGCAATATCTGCACTAATTTCTCTAACAGCACGGTTGCGGGCATCTTTTTCGGCTATCTGTGTTCCAAATGCTTCTGTTAAAATATTATAACTCGTGACCATACGGCTCCCACCCGACGTTAGTTTTCGTCCGTTTGATTTTAGCGTAAGCGTGTAATTTGCAAAAAAGATTAGATTAGCTCTCGTTGCAATTTCTGACTTTTTAATAGCTAGGTTTGCCTTGGATTCCGTCAAGGTTACATTCAATGTGTATTTAACATCCCTCCTCCTACCTAGCGGCATTATATCTTGAACAAGGTGGTTTCTTAACTTTTGACCTATTCGATTTTCAATCGGCTTAATTTCAATATATCTCAATTCATTATTGGTTTCACGCATACCCACGGTTTTAAAGATTGGTTCAAAACCGCATCCGGAAATAACCAAAAGACTTAGAAGTATGCCAAAATTTCTATAAAACAACATTCAATATCCTATTGGGGACAAATATAATTTTCTGAATTTCATTGTTTCCAATTGCTTTTATAACAGGTTCTAGTTTTAAACCAAAACTTTCTGCTGTTTGTTGATCACAGTCCGTTGGTAAATCAACTGTTCCCCTCATTTTGCCGTTAACCTGAACACCTACAGTCACTTTATTTTCAATTAAAAGAGCTTCATCATGGTCGGGCCAGGCGGTTTCAGTGACCATTTTATTGTGACCGAGATCGCACCACATTTCCTCGGCGATATGTGGAACAATGGGCGCTATTAAGCGAATTACCGTTTCAATCCCCTCTCTATATACCCAGGGGGCGTTTTTATTTTTTCCATCCAGACTGTCCAATTTATTGACTAATTCCCTTATCCTTGCAATTGCTTTGTTGAAATGAAATTTCTCTATATCACCGCTGACATGATAAATTGTTTGATGTATCGCCTGACGCGCAATTGTCATCTCATTGTTAAGGTTTTTTGGAACCCCCAAATTGGCTTTTTCGATGGATATTCGTGGCTCCGATACCATCCTCCATAAACGGTTAATAAACCGCCAGGCGCCTTCTATACCAGATTCAGTCCAGTCGAGGTCCCGATCGGGGGGGCTATCCGAGAGCATGAATAAACGGGCCGTATCGGCACCATATTCCGAAATTATAACGGCGGGATCCACAACATTTTTTTTTGATTTACTCATTTTTTCCGACCGCCCCTTCCTTACGGCACCTCCATCACTAACAGCAGATAACTCTCCTTTTTTTGCTTTTATTACCTCGTCTGGCAGAAGCCAATTCCCCTTCTTATCTTGATAGGTTTCATGGCAAATCATGCCTTGTGTCATTAGTTTAGAAAAGGGTTCTTTTAAATTTAAATAACCACATTTTTCCAAAGCCCTGGTAAAAAACCGGGAATACAGAAGGTGTAAAACGGCATGTTCAACACCTCCAATGTATTGATCTACTGGCAACCAATAATCTACCGCCTTTTTTTCGAGACCTTTTTTTGAGTGGGGCGAGCAAAACCTTGCAAAATACCATGACGATTCAAAAAAGGTATCAAAAGTATCTGTTTCTCTTAAACTTGGCCTATTGCATTTAGGACAATCAACATATTTCCACGTTGGATGGTGATCTAGTGGGTTGCCAGAGATATCAAAAGAGATGTCGTCGGGTAATTTAACAGGTAGCAATTCTTCAGGAACTGGAACGGCTCCGCAATCGTCACAGTTTATAATTGGAAT
>CAZXGI010000001.1:93735-136177 GCA_964639965.1 uncultured Rhodospirillaceae bacterium | reverse complement strand
CTCAGCCGGCAATACCATAGGCTCTCGCACACTATCGTCATAATTTGGTTGAAAGTCGACTGTATCTTTATCAATATCCTCGACCAAGGAGTGAGCAGATCTTGCCAAACGGGCTTCTGTATATCGCATTGCGGCAGCCCGATCGCCATCCATAGAACCAAAGTTACCTTGGCCTTGGATAAGAGGTAGACGCAATGAAAAATCCTGTGCCATTCGAACTAACGAATCATAAATCGCAGTATCACCATGGGGATGATATTTACCCATCACATCACCAACAATCCGGGCTGATTTCCGAAAAGGACGGTTATAATCATAACCTCCCTCTTTCATCGCATAAATAATTCGGCGGTGGACAGGTTTGAGACCATCTCGAACATCAGGTAAAGCGCGACTTACGATAACACTCATAGCGTAATCTAGGTACGAAGACTTCATCTCTTCTTCTATACTGACCGGCA
Organism: uncultured Rhodospirillaceae bacterium; assembly: GCA_964639965.1. Taxonomy (GTDB): domain Bacteria; phylum Pseudomonadota; class Alphaproteobacteria; order Rhodospirillales; family UBA2165; genus TMED23. Next base: position 135,716 of record CAZXGI010000001.1, on the reverse strand, counting down.
CTATATCAAATTGAGACCGATCCCCTCCTTCTCCCCTACCCCTATCAGGTTGATTGTTATTGGGTAAATCGTCGGGAGGACTCAAGAGAAAATTCCATTCAAAAATTAACGTTTGTTAGCTCTGATACAGCCATGAATTTTAGCGCGATTAATCAATATGAGTATAACAAATTTCTGTGATTCTCACAATGTAATCTAGGGTTAATATTCGTCAGTTAATTGCAAAAAGGTTTAGGCACAACCTATTGATTTCATGTGATTATTATCCTTAATTTAAAATTTTTAAATTTGCTAAAAAAAAATTTTTTATATATTTTGAATGTACAAAAAGAAATCTACGAATCGCCCGATTTCTTGACCACAAAATGAAAGTTAGAGAGAGTTTATCATTAATACGCAGCGCTTGCATGTGAGGCTTAGTTCACGTAAGCCACAGATATGGAAAAAACCTATAACTCCTCACAAAATACGAAGCAAAACATAAATAACGTTGTTATACTGTCCCTCTGCCAAGCACTGTTTAATAGTGGACGCACTCTTGCCTTCATTTCGGCTTCATTGGTCTCTATTTCAATGTTAGAAGATAATCTGACCTTTGTGACCGCTCCGATAACGATGATGCTAACGGGGACTGCCGCAGGCACATTACCGTTTGCTTTCTTAATGCGCAACTTAGGGCGTAAATGGGGCTTCGCCATCGGATCTTTGATTGGCGTTTTTGGAAGTATCCTGGCAGCGTATTCAATTTCAATAAACTCATTCCTACTATTCAATATTGGAATTTTCGTGTTTGGATTATTCGGAGGTGCAGCACAGCAATACCGATTTGCAGCAGCCGATACAGCACCAGAGAATATCAAAGCAAATTCTGTTGCCATAGTAATAGCAATGGGCGTTGTTGGAGCAATAATTGGTCCTGAAACAGTTCTATTAACAAAAAATATGACCAGCGCCTTCCCTTTTGAAGGTACTTTTTGGGCCCTTGGTGTTTTTTGTTTCTTATCTGGAATCATAGTTCTTGGCGTCGATATTCCAAAACTAACCAAGAAAGAATACTCAGATTCTGGCCGGCCCCTATCAAAGATCATGCTTAGCCGCCCATTTATAGTAGCCTTAATTGCCGCATTATTTAGCTATGCGGTAATGAACCTTTTGATGACAGCGACACCGGTCACCATGAGTTATGCGACCTTTACAGACGACAGCATCACAAGAGTCATCCAGTGGCACGTGGTTGGTATGTTCGCGCCTGGTTTTTTAACTGGTAGTTTAATAAAATATATTGGTGTAGTTCGCGTCATCATTATTGGGAGTATTCTTCTGTTGATCTCAGCTTGCATTGCTTTAATAGGTGATTCATTCACGCACTTCTTCGCCTCTTTATTCTTCGTTGGTGTTGGTTGGAACTTTGCATTTACAGGAGGTACACTTCTAATTACAGAAGTGCATACTCCTTCAGAGCGAGCTAAGGTACAAGGCGTTAATGACTTCATACTTTTTGCAGGGTTGGCGTTATCGTCATTATTCGCCGGAGTGATTTATCATTTCATGGGCTGGATATGGATTAACCTTGCAACCCTACCCATGATTTTAACAATACTTCTTTCAGCAATCTGGCTTCACTCTGTCAAACACAAAAAAACAAGTGGGACATAGTCCGCTATAAAATAACTCATGGTTCAATAAACCGCAAAACACACCGAAGAAAACTTTTTGAATTGTCCACATGAAGCCAATGTCCTGCATTCTCTATATTGATAATTGATGATACAGGAAACAAACGCGAAATTATTTTGTGATGATCTGGCTCAATAAAATCTGAATCTACGCCTGACAAAAACAGAGTGGGGCCCTCAAAAAATACCTGCTCCGAAAAAGACGGAAATCCCTGCAGATCAGCTAAATATGCTTTTATAACCGGCATATTAATTCGCCACTCATAACGCTTATCATTATAAACTAGATTTTGTAATAGAAAGGCCCTTATTTCTTTATGGGGAATCTTTTCCCTAAGTTTTGTATCTGCATCACCTCTATTTTTCACCAAAGCAAGATCTAAACTCTCAAGAGCAGTAATAATTGACAAATTATCGTGAGTGTAATTAACCGGGGCTATATCTGCTATGATTAACCGACCAATCAATTCTGGTTCAGTCAAGGCTAAAGTCATAGCTATCTTTCCACCCATCGAATGCCCCAACACCGTTGCACCTTTTAGATCATGTTCAACGATGAATTTTGAAATTATTTCTGACAAAAACCCATAGGACATAACATCGGTCCAGCTAGATTCACCATGATTTGGCAAATCCAATGCCAAAACACGATTAGTAACTGATAGTTTCCGGGCTATTCTTAACCAATTTCTTCTAAAACCAAAAAGACCGTGCAAAATAATGATGGGCCGGTCTTCACCACCCAGATCATCATATACAAGAAGCATGACTTAATTAAAATGGAATCTCATCATCAAGATCATCGGTTTGGTTGCCATCTGCACTAATATCGTTAGACACAGGAGAAAAATCTGGTTCCTGGGTGTCGGGAGCACCATAGTTAGGGCTACCCATATCTCCGCTTTCAGTCCTTCCATCTAGCATCGTCAATTCACCCTTATAATTGCCGAGAACAACTTCGGTTGTATATTTCTCAATACCAGCGTTATCGGTCCATTTGCGGGTTTGTAGAGAACCCTCCAAGTAAACCTTTGACCCCTTTTTCAAATATTTCTCCGCAATATCGGCCAAGAATTTGTTAAAAATAACCACGCGATGCCATTCGGTTTTTTCTTTGCGTTCCCCACTAGCTCTGTCATTCCACGTTTCTGAAGTTGCAATTGAAAGATTAGCTATTTTATCTCCACTTTGGGAAAAGCGTACCTCTGGATCACGGCCTAGATTACCTATCAACGTGACCTTATTGATGCTTCCTGCCATCGACACCCCCTACCTACCTGCAAATTTACATGACTATACGTAACTGTTTTTAAGCATCATCTCACGCATAAAAAGGGTTATTTATTAATTATACTGAATTTGTGCGATTAGAGCGATAGTTTTTTCAGTGATTCAAACATACAAATTTCAAAATAGGCTGAAAAAAAGTCCGAATCTAAATATCTAAAATTAATTTCTCACCGGGCTTTGCTCGCGAAACACAAACTTGAATAAAATTCTCACGGTCATCCTCATCGAGAAATTCATCACGATGTTCAACTTTTCCTGAAATCAATCCTACCTTACAATTTCCACACCAACCGTCTTCACAAGCATACATTACATCTACATCATGTTCCCACAAAAGTTCTATAATTGATTTATCTGCAGGAACGGTAAAAGAGATACCACTTTTTATTAATTCCACCTCAAAAGGCTGATCCCCATCCTCAGATGAAGAGTCCTCAACCGATTTAACATTCGTATTTGCACTGGCAAAAAGCTCAAAATGGACGGTTCCGTCTCGCCAATGACCAGCCGCATCGCGTGCCGCATTAATTAGACCACTAGGCCCACATATATAAAGATGCTGACCCTCCTGTTGTGCACTTAGAACTTCTTCCAACTTAATTCCATTTGCCGGATTCCCTCCATCATGATGAAACGTGATGCGATCAGCGCCAAAAACTTCGATAATTTCATTATAAAAAGCTGTTTCCTCTCTAGACTTAGTGCAATAATGCAAATGATAGTCGGCACCAAGTTCCATCAAACGAAATCCCATTGATCGTAAAGGTGTTATCCCAATGCCCCCTCCAATCAAAAGATGCCTGCTAGCCTCTTCAAATAATGGAAAATGATTGGTAGGAGGCTCTGCGATAACGAGTTGATCTCCAATTGAGACCTCATCATGCATATATTTAGAACCTCCACCACCATCTGCTTCGCGCAATATAGCTGTCACGTAACATTCGGTGTCACCAGGTTTATTTGCTAGCGAATAGGACCGTCGCATATGATCGCCAATCTGAAAATCGATGTGAGACCCTGCTTCCCATGTAGGTAACCTTCCCCCATCGGCAGCTTTTAACTCAAACATTTTAATATTTGTTGTGAGTTGTTGGATATCCGATACCTTAAGTTTTATCTGCGACAACACAATTTCCTTCGTTCAGGACAAATGCCTGTTTATAGAATGGACAGTATATATATGAAAACAAACTAACTTGTCTAACACGATATGTTCTTTTCTTTCCTTTTTTTGTCCCATCTATCTTAACGATTCGGATTGAACAAATACAACAAAGCTTTATTCATCTGATCATGAATACTTCTAAATATTATAAAAATGGCACCATTGAGACTCGCTTTTCTTGGATTGGTAGTCCATATAAACTACCATGGCAAATATAATAATTAGCGGTGCACGCGAACATAACCTAAAAAATATTGACGTTAAAATTCCTCGAGATTCATTGACAGTTATCACTGGATTGTCTGGCTCGGGAAAGTCATCTCTCGCATTTGATACAATATATGCTGAGGGACAGCGAAGATACGTTGAAAGTCTCTCTGCCTACGCACGACAATTTTTGGAGTTAATGCAAAAACCCGATGTAGATTCAATTGAAGGCCTTTCGCCTGCAATCTCGATCGAACAAAAAACAACTAGTCGCAACCCTCGATCGACGGTAGGTACTGTTACTGAAATATACGACTACATGCGTTTAATGTTTTCTCGAATAGGTATTCCTTATTCACCAGTGACCGGTCGCCCCATTACAGCTCAATCTGTTTCGCAAATGGTTGACCGGGTATTGAGCATGAAAGTTGGGACGAAATTATATTTGCTAGCACCAATTATACGTGGTCGAAAAGGGGAATATCGAAAAGAATTAACTGAACTCGCTAAAAAAGGATTCCAGCGAGTTAAAATAGATGGCCAGCATTACGAGATTGATGACACGCCCAAACTAAAAAAGAACTTTAAACACGATATTGAAGTAGTTATTGATCGACTTGTCGTGCGAAAAGGCTTAAGCCAAAGACTCGCGGATAGCTTCGAGACAGCTTTAGATCTCGCCGATGGAATTGCAATAACTGAGAATGCAGACACTGAAGAGAGAGTAACATTTTCCTCTAAATTTGCCTGTCCAATTTCGGGGTTTACCATTGATGAAATCGAACCTCGTCTTTTTTCATTCAACAACCCTTATGGCGCCTGCCCCACATGCGATGGGCTTGGCACCCAAATGTATTTTGACAGCGAACTTATTATCCCTGATAGAAAATTGTCGCTGCTTGATAAAGCAATCGCTCCTTGGGATAACGCAGGCGCCGATTATTACCACCAGACACTGCAAAGTTTGGCAAATTTCTTTAATTTCAATTTAAAAACGCCCTGGTACAAACTGAAAAAAAAAGAACATGAAATTATCTTGTATGGTACTGGCGAAACAAAAATTCCATTGAACTATAATGATGGCAACCAATCTTATGAACTCGTAAAACCATTTGAAGGTGTAATCCCAAACATGGAGAAACGATGGCGCGAGACAGACTCAGCGTTAATCCGCGAAGATCTGGCAAAATTCCAGACAACGTCAGCATGCGAAACATGTAACGGTTTTCGACTGAAACCAGAGGCATTGGCCGTGAAAGTAGATGGCAAACACATCAGCGAAATTACGCAGTTATCAATACAAGAAGCTAAGTTATGGTTCTCAAACCTTGAAAATAGAATAACAAAAAAACAAAACGAGATTGCGCGCCGTATTTTACGAGAAATTAATGAACGTTTAGGTTTTTTAAGTAATGTCGGCTTAGAGTACCTATCGCTGGCGAGAGCCTCCCGTACTTTATCCGGGGGAGAAAGCCAACGAATTCGTTTGGCTTCACAAATTGGATCTGGCTTAACCGGTGTACTGTATGTCCTAGATGAACCCTCCATTGGGCTACACCAGCGTGACAATAACCGCCTATTGGAAACACTCAAACGCCTGCGCGACCTAGGTAATACAGTGATCGTAGTTGAACATGATGAAGACGCTATACGAGCTGCGGATTGTGTAGTTGATATAGGTATAGGGGCAGGAATTCATGGTGGTAAAATAATTGCAATCGGGAGCCCTAACTCCATCACTAAAACGCGAAAAAGTTTGACTGGCCAATATCTTGCTGGTACTCGCCAAATCAATATTCCTTCAATACGCCGAACAGGTCACAAAGGACAATTAGTTAAAATTTTAGGTGCAGAAGAGAATAACTTAAAGAATATTACTGCTGAATTTCCACTTGGCACCTTTACCTGCATCACTGGCGTTTCTGGAGGTGGCAAATCTTCACTGATAATCGAAACATTATACAAAGCGCTCGCCCGGCGCTTGAATAAAGCTAGGGACCTTCCAGGAAAACACAAAGAAATATCTGGAGTCGAATTCTTGGATAAAGTTGTGGATATAAATCAATCACCAATTGGTCGCACGCCACGCTCTAACCCCGCAACATATACGGGAGCTTTTACGCATATCAGAGATTGGTTTGCTGGCCTACCAGAAGCAAAAGCACGTGGTTATAGGCCTGGAAGATTCTCGTTCAACGTAAAAGGGGGACGTTGCGAGTCCTGCCAAGGCGACGGCGTAATAAAAATAGAAATGCATTTTTTACCAGACGTCTATGTAAAATGTGATATTTGCCAAGGCAAACGATATAATCGAGAAACATTGGAAATCTGTTTTCGCAATAAATCTATAGCCGATGTGTTAGAAATGACGGTTGAAGAAGGATTGGAGTTTTTTAAGGCAGTACCACCCATTAGAGATAAAATGAAGACCTTATTTGAAGTTGGGCTCGGCTATATTCATATTGGCCAACAAGCAACCACATTATCGGGGGGAGAAGCACAACGGGTCAAGTTAGCTAAAGAACTTTCTCGACGCGCAACTGGAAAAACTCTTTATATACTGGATGAGCCAACAACAGGGTTACATTTCGAAGATATAAAAAAACTGATCGAAGTATTGCAGTCATTAGTAGATAATGGGAATACAGTCATAGTCATAGAACACAATCTTGAAGTGATCAAAACAGCCGATTGGCTGGTTGATCTTGGTCCTGAAGGCGGAGATAAAGGAGGCAATATAGTTGCCGTAGGGACCCCAGAGGATGTCACGAATGTATCAGAAAGTTACACTGGCCAATACCTGGCTTCACATCTAAAACGCTCCCAAAAAAAATGAAATAAAATTTAATCTTGTTATTTTCGTTAGCTCGTTGAGAAAATTGGATATATAAATCCCACCCACCTCAATAATATTGATCTTTTTTCACCTTTGAGATTAAAAGAAAATTATTGAGAATTTTTCATTTCAATCATTGATTCATTTAGATCTAAGGCTTATTCATCTAACAAAATAATAGATAGGTAAATTATGCTTGATCCCATTCATGTTGTGGGTGGAGGGTTGGCAGGATCAGAAGCCGCATGGCAAATTACACGCCATGGGATACCAGTAATTTTGTATGAAATGCGCCCAGAGCGTTCCACAGAAGCGCATATTACTGATGGATTAGCTGAATTAGTTTGCTCAAACTCCTTCCGATCTGATGATGCCGATTATAATGCCGTTGGGCTCCTTCACGAAGAAATGCGACGCCTAGATTCTCTAATTTTCAAAAGCGCCGATTCAAATCGTTTACCTGCCGGGGGAGCTCTGGCGGTAGATAGAAATGGTTTCAGTTTATCTATCCAGAAAACTATTGAAGATGAACCCTTAATCACTTTAATACGAAAGGAATTAACGGATCTAGAGTTTGATGCAAATGAAACAATAATTTTAGCAACCGGCCCGCTTACTTCCCCCGCATTAAGTCAAGAAATTATAAAAATTACAGGTCGAGATAACCTCGCTTTTTTTGATGCCATCGCGCCAATAATCTATAAAGAAAGTATAAACTTTGACAAAGCTTGGTTTCAATCACGCTACGATAAGGGAAAAAGTGCTGATTATATCAATTGTCCGATGGACAAGGAACAATACAAAATATTTGTTCAAGATTTGATCAAAAGTGAAAAAGTATCGTTTCACGAATGGGAAATAAACACCCCCTATTTTGAGGGTTGCTTGCCAATTGAAGTAATGGCTGAGCGGGGTCCCCAAACCCTTGCCTTTGGTCCTTTGAAACCCGTAGGTTTAACCAACCCACACAAGCCAGCTAAAAAGCCGGAAGCAATTGTGCAATTACGCCAGGATAATTCTGAAGGAACTACATACAATATGGTGGGGTTTCAGACCAAACTAACTCACGATGAGCAGAAGCGAATCTTTCAGAAGATACCTGGCTTGGAGAACGCTATTTTTTCAAGACTTGGAGGATTGCATCGGAATACTTTTATTAATAGCCCTAAGCTTCTAGATCCTACACTGAAACTAAAATCTAGGCCGATTTTCCGTTTTGCTGGACAAATTACTGGCTGCGAGGGATATGTCGAAAGCGCTAGCATTGGCCTACTCGCCGGACGATTCGCAGCTTTTGAGCGTTTAGGCCGAAAAATCGTATTACCGCCGTTAGAAACAGCTATAGGATCTTTACTTCGGCATATTACCTCCGATAATAACCAAACAAACTATCAACCAATGAATATAAACTTTGGGTTATTCCCTCAAATACAAGGCTCCTCCTTGAAAAATAATCATCTTAAAATCAACAACTTAAAAGGAAAAGAGCGCAAACTTGCTATCACCAAACGTGGCCGAAAAAAAATGACCGATTGGATAAGTCAAACAAATAATAATTAAGATAGTTAGTGAAAAATTATTGCTAAAAGATAGTTCGAAACGAACTTAAATAGACAGTATTGCATAATGACGGCAATATATCCTTCTTAAAACAAAACCTAATTAACTGGCGGGCTCATATCAGATTATTAACCCTGATAGGAGTGGGTGTGTGTTTAAGATAGATTATCTGGATTCCAATTCTGTGACTTCAAAGGGTGTTACCCAAGTATCCAAAAAATATCTTTGGGTATTATTGTACATTTTGATTCTGCTAACTTGGCAAACAAAATTATTTTCCATCAATACTCTGATGGCACAAGAAATCGACCCGCAAACTAGGCTTACTGAACTGTTGTTTAAAGCGGTGAGGACTAATGATATTAATGCAGCTCGCACTGCAATAGAGGCAGGGGCAGATCTCTCACGAGCCAACTTAATTGGACAAACCGCAGTTGATGTTGCCATCAACTATAACCACTTTAAATTGGCAAATTACCTAGTCTTTGCCCGTCGTGTTGAACAACACGCAGCGCTCAAATTATCTACTGAAGTTATCTCGGTCCAACAGGAATCTCCCGAAGCCGCACCTATTGTAAGAATATCAAAAAAAAAATTGCCACCGACTAATCAACTTTTGCCTGAGACTAAATTATTATCAGAAAACAACAGGCGAAAAGAGAGAAAATCACTCAAACAAACAATTACAAACGAGATTGACAAAAATATTAAAAATCCCAACATTACGGGTCAACATACCAAAAAAACATCCGACAATAGACTTGAGGCTTCACAACAAAATTTAACTCATACGAATTTCGCAACTGATCAAGAAAAAACGGTTAAAATCTTTAACAAAGCTACAAAACAATCACTGAAACCTTCCACTCCAATTTTCTTGATAGATAGCGACGGTAAGCTAATCAAGTTGTCACCTGAAAAAATTTGGCAGATCCAGCAATTGTTCCAAAAAAAGGTTAGTAAATCATCACCAGACGTAGAGCCCCGCAAGTCACTTTTTATCCCGAGACCAAGGATAAAGCCAAAATTTTCCCAACAAAATCAGAACTTAAAGTTGGTAAAGAACCCGAATATCTCTGCTCCAAAAATTCTGGAATCAAAAATTACAAACAGTCAAATACAAAACATCCAGCCTTCACCGAGCGCAAGAAACCTCAAGAATAATTCGGTTAAAATAGATCGCATTCGGCCAAATCGGCGAATTTCGCCTGATTTACTCAGGAAATTACGCCATGGTCTAGAGAAAACTAAAAACCTGCAAAAAATAAACACAAGAAAAACAAAAAAAACCGCCGTTGGGCATATAACGCAAACAAAGTCACCTAAAGTGATCCCGCAGATAATTCAGAAAAAATCCAACACACCCACCTTACCTCCGAGTAAAACTCAAAAAAAAGAGAACCCAAAAGTTTCTTCAATATTAAAAAATAAAAACATGATAGAAACAGGTAAAGTCAATGAAAGCGGTTTCTTTGAAGGCTTCCTAAATGGTATCGCTGATTATTTGGGAATCACGGAAGAGGTAAAACAGGCACAAAACGACAAAGAATTCTTAAACAATAATAAAAACCCTTTAACTAAGCACCAACAAATAAATGATCTCGAAAAAAAGTCAGTTAAAGCTAAGGCTTTAAATACCTCGATTACGAATCGGCCAAAAGCTGAACTTTCACTCAGGTTGATGTCTAGCAATGAAAAAAATATCAAATCTAAAAACAAAGAAATTGAAATTACAAAGACTTTCAATAGAGCCGCTGCAAGACAAAAATTTTCAATTATGAAAAATAATCAAGATCTAATAGGAACTACCACACCCCAACTTAAGTTAAACAATAAATTAACAAAACTAAAAGCTAACTCAATTGAGAAAGGCAAGAAAACTGTAGTTGACCCAATATTGAAGTACTCCACTTCAATGCCGTTAAAACGTCTTCGAAAGCCCCTAATTAATGTTTTGCTAAAATTAGGAAGTTCTGCAACCACGGGACAATCAAAGCTACCGCGGGGCATTGCAGAACCTGATTCTTGCGTCCAGAAACGTCGAGGCAAAATTTCTTTTTGTATCGTGCCGATCAATTGGCCCAAGGCAATTGAAAACACCTTTGCTATTCATAACAGCCTCTACCAAGGAAGTCGTGCGATAGCTCGCTACGATAAAGGCTTGGCAACCCACTTTCACGTCCTTTATAAATCAGCAGACAACGATAAAATACTCAATCTTATGAAAAAACGTTACGGCCCTCCGACCGATATTTGGAAACGAATTATTGCCCCTTTCGGCAAACCTCGTCAATCTAACCCGACGTTTGTGTGGCGCAGCCATAACACTGAGAAAAATGAAATAACTATTCTAGAAGTTCGTAAATTTGACGATTCAAGAACTGTATTCCCAGATACCGAGCATGGTGCCATACGACTTTACACCGCTGGAGGGCCACCTGTGTTCCCAATCATTACTGCTCACGACATCATGTCGATTGACTGGGCTGCCCGCTCGGATCACATTGATGATGGATCTCCAGCGCTAGCTAGAACGATCCGCGTGCAGCCATAAAAGCAATTTTTATTTGTCTCCAAGCCCTTCCAGTTTCAATTTTTGGAGAAAACGGATCAAAACCAGATAACTCTATTCTATTAAGATACATCTCTGCCAAACTTGCTTGTAATAATAATGCCAAATAATGTCGTTTAATTTTTCCTTGCAATATTTCTCGGGCTTTTGTTATTTCAATGCGAGCTAAATTAACGATATAAGCTGTCGCGTTTAAAATCCCATTAGTTGCATTTAGGGCATAGAAATCAGCACAATCAACACCAAATTCGTCCATCAAAGTTTGCGGAATGTATATCCGCTTCTGTTTTGCCAAAACAGTCGACGCTCTTACTATTCCCGTTAAAGCCCAGGCAATGCCAACATATTGTGCAGCCTCTATTTCTCTACGCAATAGAATATTTGTTGTGGGGCATAATATTTCCAATAATAGCATACTCAGTGTAGCAGACGTACCATAAATATACTCATTCAGTTCAGTTTCATCTTTAAACGGCGAATCAAATAAATCTCTAGATCGAGAATCAATTAACTGGTCAAATAACGTGCGGCTAAGTTTGAACTTTTCAATCGCTACAGCAAGCTCTGATACAACCAGATGATTAATTTTTTTTCCACTAGAATTATCATAAAGAAGCTCAATAACATCACGCCACCATTGCAAGCGAATTTGGCCCAAAAGCTCATCATGCACCATTTCACGGGTTTTTGAGACTTCTATATTAAATGCTAGTATGGCAAACAGTCCCTCACGCATCTCCTTCGGGGCAAAAAGTGAACACAAAAAACGGTCCCGATCATTTTGGCGAGTATTACTCGCAATATATGAAAGTGCATTACTCATGGCTTTATGTAATATATTAATTCAAAAGAGCAACCAAAAGGACGAAAATCAAGTTTTGAATAAAACAACAAATGATAATGGAACAATTTATGTTGTAGGAGCAGGAATGGCCGGCTTATCGGCAGCAGTTAGTTGCGCCATGAAGGGTCATAACGTTCAATTATTTGAAACAACAAATCATGCTGGCGGACGTTGTAGATCGTACAAAGATAAACTATTAGACCGCTTTATTAATAATGGTAACCACCTAATACTCAGCGGAAATTCAGGGGTCAAAGAGTTTCTCAAGAATATAAATGCTGCAAATAATTTTGAAATTATGCAACCTGTCCTATTTTACTTCCATGACATAACCAACAATGAAAAATGGTCACTCCGGCCAAATGATGGTCGCATACCATGGTGGATATTTGATTCAAGTAGACGTATACCGGGATCTACTCTTGGTGATTATCTGGCTCTTCTCAAATTAAAATTTGCGAAAGATGAAAAAATAGCAGCTCTTGTCAATCCTTCTCGCCCCATTTTTGAAAAATTTTGGCAGCCGTTAAGTAAAGCCGTCCTGAATACCGATGCATACGAAGGCTCAACGGAATTAATTTGGTCCATGCTATCAAAAACAATTCTGAGAGGTTCTGATTATAGCTCACCTATGATCGCAAGAACTGGCTTATCAGAAGCCATTGTTAAACCAGCAATTTCTTTTCTCTCAACTAAGAATTCGACTATAAAATATACCATGAAACTGAAAAGTTTGACCATGAATTGCAATAATCTGGAATCGATAATTTTTAATAAAAAGACGTTCAGGCTAAAGAAAAAAGATAGGGTAATTCTGGCATTGCCACCAAATGAAATATCTAACTTAATTCCGGATATAAAAACCCCAACAAAAACAAATGCAATTGTTAATGTTCATTTCCGGTTAGACGACCGACCAGCTTTACCCAATAACGCTCCTTTTATTGGTATAATTGGAGGCTTCGCTCACTGGCTATTCAAACATGATGATATTTATTCTGTGACCATTAGCGCAGCTAATTCCATTGCTGAAAAATCTAACGATGAAATTTCTAAAATTATATGGAGTGAAGTAGCAAGTGTTATCGGGTATAAAAATAGCGAGATCCCGTTATTTCGTGTCATTCGAGAAATGAGGGCCACATTTGTGCAAACACCCGACGAAAACAACCGACGACCTGATTCGCACACAAATTGGGAAAATCTGTTCCTTGCTGGCGATTGGACCAACACTGGTCTACCTGCAACAATTGAAAGTGCTGTTGTTTCAGGCCAAAAAGTCGCTGAAATGCTTTGTAAATAATGTGATGCGTTAATTTTTTCCTATGTGATCTTAATTAAGTTATAAAAATGTATTTAATTTTTGGAATTTTATTATATGATACTAATATAAATTTGACTTGATTAGGAAGATATCAAGTTAAGTGGCAGTCCGCTTATAATAAAACAAAAGACGTACAAACAACTAGAATTTTAGTCACGTATGATAACGCGGAAAGCGTGGTTCGTTAACACTTGATAGCAAGGAGATAGATAAAGTCTCATGAAAAATCCGCTTGATTCATTAACAGGCACAGTAATTTGTGGCCTTATTTTAACAATAATTATGGTCGTTCTAACGAACGCCATTGCAACTTAAACTAACAAAAAGGAGGCTCTGCCATGGAATTTGGAATGGAATATTGGACTTTCTTTGTCCGTTGGTTACATGTGCTTTGTGGCGTTATGTGGATAGGGTTGCTTTGGTACTTTAACTTTGTTCAAACACCAACTGTACCGACCATCCCCGATGATTTGAAACCGACAATTCCAAAACACATTATGCCTGTTGCCCTATTTTATTTTCGATGGGCTGCATTGGGGACCCTAATTTTCGGACTTCTTCTTGCCTGGATGCAAGGTTACTTTGGAGATGCTTTAGCTCTTGGACTTACAAGTGGTGTAGCTCGAGATGCATCTATAGGCTTTGGAATGTGGATGGGCATTATCATGGCTTTTAATGTTTGGTTCATAATATGGCCAAACCAACAGAAAGTAATAGGCCTTGTCGAATGTTCAGCTGAAGAGAAACCAAAATGTGCTCGTGCTGCCGCATTAGCATCACGAACAAACACAATGCTGTCAATCCCGATGCTCTATGCCATGGTTTCGGCGCAAAATATGTAATGAATTGATAAACTCTCTTTATGAAAATTAATAGGGTCGCCTTGGCGACCCTATTTTAACATACAAAAAAAATTAACAAAGATTTTCAATTTTTTTTCATCTTCGACTTATTCGTAATACTATTATCTATTAGAATGAACTAAAATTTCTATTATTTGTTCAAATAGTGATGCCGCGATGGAGGAAATTACTTATGCTCGAAAAACTAATAAAAATTTTTCGTGCGAACTCCGCATGGCATTTACTAATAATATTTATAATTTTCGGCATAACTGGTAGCCTCTCTGTATATCTTTCAGGGCCTATACTTGAATTATTACGATTAGATGACATTATTACTAATCTGCCCCTTTACTGGTTCATCAGGATTCTTGTAATAACAATATCTTATCAATTATCTCTATTAGTTATCGCCACGTTATTTGGGGAATTTAAATACTTTTTAAGAATACAGAAAAAATTTTTGAATAGGTTTCGGTTAATTAATAGAAAATAAAAAGTGGAGTTTTGGTATGCATGAAATTTTTATTCAAACCGATGACCAACGCGCTATTATAGAGACAGTTCAACGCTTTGTTGCTGAAGAAGTTACCCCGAAAGCGGCAGATCTCGATGCCAATATAGACCCGGAACACAGTTATTCTTGGGAGATCGTAGAAAAGGCCCATGAGGTCGGCATCCGTCAAATGACGCTAAATGAAGAATATGGGGGCCTTGGCACTGACTCGTTGACAACTTCCATGGTAATTGAAGAACTGGGAAAAGGCGACCTCGGTGTCTCTGTGATCTTTGCTCAAACGTTAAAGATTGCACAAATTATGCAAAAAGCGCTTAATGAAGAACAAAGGGACCGGGTTCTTCCTGTCTTTGCCAGAGATCCGCGTGGAATGCTTGGTATAGGAATTACTGAACCAGATAACGCCTCTAACTATTTCATCCCTCATCCAACACCGTTTCGAACATCGGCAGAGAAAACTGATGGTGGCTGGATAGTAAATGGAATGAAACACTTCATATCAAACGGCAATCGATCAAGTTTTTACCTTTTATTTGTTCAAACTACAAAAAACGTTGGATTAGCCGAGGGTAGCACATGCTTTTTATTAGAACGAGAAAGAGAGGGTTTTTCTATTGGGCGTGTTCATGATAAAATGGGCGAAAGACTTGCAAATAACGCAGAATTAATTTTTCAAGATTGCTTCATACCCGATGAAAATGTTGTAGGGGAAATTGGTAATGGATTTAATGTCCTCGCCAAATTTTTTCCTCAGAGCAATGCCTACGCGGGTGCTAGTGTCTTAGGCGTCGCTGAGGCTTGTTATGAAAAAGCGGTCAACTGGGCGAAAATTCGAATACAGGGGGGTAAGCCAATTATTGAACATGATGGTATTCGCGCACAACTGGCAGAAATGAGAATGTTGATCGATGCTTCCCGCTCATACATTCATCGGGCCTGCTACCTTGCTGATCATCAGGAGCAAGGTTGGGACAAAACACTTGGGGTGCTCCCAAAAACTATGGCCTCACAAGCTGCTTGGAAAATTGCTACCTGGTGTCTCGAAATCCATGGAGGTCACGGGTATATGAAGGAATTTGGTGTCGAAAAATTAGTCCGAGATGCAGCTTGTTTTCTCCATTCGGATGGTGTTAATCGAACGTTATTTCTAAAAGCCGCTAATTTTATGTTCCCGGAGTAAGCTATGAAAGCCATGGTACTCGAAGCACCAAACACTCCTTTTATATTAAAGGATTTACCAGATCCTGTAGCTGGCCCGGGCGAAGCAGTCGCTAAGGTTTACGCTTGCGGCTCTGGGCTTACTATCCAACATTTTAAAGCTGGCAGAACACCGGCGGTCTTCCCTCGCATCATTGGACATGAAATTTGTGCAGAAATTGTTGAAGTTGGTGCAGGAACAAAAGACCTTGCGATTGGCGACTTAGTTACTTCATATTTCTATATGAACTGCGGATCCTGTAAATACTGCCTTTCTAACAATGAACCACTTTGCAAGAATCTGGTTGGCTACGTAGGACGAGAATGTGATGGTGGTTATGCCGAATATATAAAATTAGCAGCCCGCTGGTTTGTCAAATTACCGGATGGCCTTGATTGGAAAAATCAGCCCGCACATGTTGGTGTTGCAATGGATGCTTTAGCGACTCCATACAAAGTTTTGCGACGCGCTCGGATTCGACCCGGCGAAACGGTTGCGGTTTTTGGAGCCGGTGGCGGACTAGGTATTCACCAAGTGATGTTAGCGAAATGGGCTAAGGCGCGAGTGATTGGTGTGGATACAAGAAAAAATAAGTTCAAGGCCATTAGAAGTGCAGGCGCTGATGAAATTATAGATGCATCAAAAGAAGATGTGGTCAATGCTCTGATGGACTTAACACGGGGTAATGGCGTCGATGTATCCGTTGATTATGTTTCAGCCAGAACTACGCTAGAAGCAGCAACAAATGCCCTAGGTAAACACGGCCGCATGGTTACATTAGGTGGTGCAGGTGAAGTCTTCAACGTCAATGCCCAGCACTTACTGACAAATGAAATTGATGTTCTCGGAAGTCGCTATGTCACACGGCTGGAGATCTTGGAAACCTATGACCTTATGGTACGTGGTAATATTTGGCCGGTAGTAACCGAAATCCATGACCTCGAAGATGCTGAGATTGTCCATGAAATGGTCGAACGAGGAGAAGTTACTGGACGTGCAGCCCTCCTAATCAATCAATAGAACAGAATTTAACTCTTCAAAATAACCTTTAAGCGCTTGTCATTAGGCTTATCCAGCAAATCAATCGCCTCAGATAAATTCGCCAAGGCAAAAACGTGCGTAATCAAAAGCTCAAGTTTTACTTCACCGGTTTCGACTAATTTAATACTTTCTGGAAAGTCCTCAGGAAGTGCTGCTCGTGCATTAATAATACTTAGCTCTTTAAAATAAAATTCATAAAATGGCAGCTCTCCACGTTCTTCAGCATATATACCGAAAGGAATGATCTTTCCTCCTATCCTCGAAATATCCATCGCCTCTGCTAATACAGAAATATAGCCAACAGCCTCTATCACAATATCAGCGCCACGGCCTTCTGTTAACTGCAATACCTTTTTTCTGGCCTCCTCACCGTGCTCGGTTGTTTCATCAGCTCCCATTGCCTCGGCTAAGGATCTTTTATACGAATTTCGAGAAACCCCTATAACAGCCTTTACTCCTTGAGACTTTGCGACCTGTATTTGAAGTAATCCAGTAACGCCAAGGCCTAAAACAACAACAACATCATCCTTATTTATGTGCGCACGTTTTTGCGCATGGAGTACCGTGGTCAAAACCTGAATGAGTGGGGCTATACCTGGATCGATCTTAATTCCGAGAGAAAAAACATTTCTTGCGGGTACTAAGGCAAATTCAGCAAAAAGACCATCAGAATCGCGACCAAGCAGACTACCATTTTCGCACAGATGAGTTTCATTCTTATTACAATAGTAACAGTCATCACAATAAAGGACTGGATCAATTATTACTAAATCGCCTGGACGGCTACCATCGTTACCATGCCCTTCAATAATTTCGCCAATAGCTTCATGCCCCAAAATCACAGGTAAATTAGCTGGAATATCGCCATTATAAATCTTTGTATCAGTGCCACAAATACCCATATGGCTAATTTTTACAAGCACCTGTCCCGCACCACAGACTGGTTGAGGAACTTCAGCAATTGTAATATTATCCGGCGTGCTTAACAAAGCAGCTTTCATTTTATTTTCTCATAGTAATTCATATAGTTTAACACTCAATTCTTCCATCCTATGTGCTGCTGTATGCTCATTAAGAAAACGACGGCGACCTGCAGCAGCAATCGACGCGCGTTCCATAGGCATCTTTCTAAATCGATCAATTAAATATGGTAATTCTTCCATAGATTTAAAATAAACGACCTCCTTATCCGGTTCAAACAACTCAACTGCATCTTCTCGCCAATCTGTCAGCACAAACCCCTCACAGGCAGCTATTTGAAACACCCGGTGGTGGCATGACTTAGGCCAAGGCGTTAAATTGAGGTTGATTCTAGAGGAACAGAATAATGGTGACAAATCATGCCAATCACGCCCTTCATGCATAATAACATTTTGCCGATCGGTTTTTGCTGTACCGATACCGACAATATGGATTTCCCGCTTACCAATCGAATGAATAATCTGTTCGCGTGCCATTGCCTTTTGCTCAAAATACAAAGCATGTGATAGCTTGTTAAACTCAATTGAATCTGCATTCCATTCATCACCAAGTAAATCAAAAACATCAATATAATCCTTCATTTTTCGCCCTCTATGAATCACCCTATTAGCGGCAAAATGCATCTTGGCATTCCACCCTTTACGCCACTTAATTCGTTCTGCCTGATATGAATTAATAGTCGCCGCAAAACTAACTTCGCATCCAAGTTCTGATATAGAATTAACAGGTCTAAAAATCTTTTCATCAATATGCCAAGGTGGTAAATAAAATACATTTTCCCAGCCAAGTTTTTTTAACTGCTCAATAACCCGTGTATCGGCGACAAACATCGCCCGATGGAAAGACGTCTTAATTTCCTTAAGAAAAAACTGGTGTTTGATTGTATTGTCCGTCCACAAACTGACGTACGGTATTCCAGCTTCCTCAAGAAAGAATTTTCCAGGAAAGGATCTGAGTAGGTTCTCCAAAGAAGTACCCCACAATACAGCTACATCAAATTTTATTTTTCTCGTAAGTTTACGATAATCGTCTAGATTTAATAATTGTTCAACATATACGACCTCGTGACCTATATTTGCCAATGCCTGCAAAGCTGGAGCTCTTTGGTCATCCCATCTACCGCGTAAAATTGAGAGAATACGAAGAGGCCTCGAAAGTTTATTACCAGTTCTATTTTTTATTATTCTCATACATTAATTTCCGGAACGCCAATCGATGGAAACTCCTGGTTTTCGCCCTTCCAACAGTTCAGGGTGAGCATAACACTTTTCGAGATCCAGATAATCATCATGTAATACCCATTTTCTGAATCCTTTGTCCTCAACAAAATTTTTCAGATGCTGGGTAACACCGTAAGTCAGGCCTCCTTGGATTAATTGAATCAAATCTTTGGGTGTTTTATCAGGACTAGTAAAATAACGTAATGCCATGTCTCGGAACTCTTCTGACCCAGGAACATCGTACGGCTCTTTTTTCTGACGTAGTAATGCGAAAGATCTGGCACAACCGGTAGTTATAAATTTGGACTTTATTGATCTAAAAGATAGTCGGCTCTCTGAAATGTTGTGGATAACAGATATGCATGGATGGTAAATTATCTTTCTACCCTTTTCTTGAATTGATCGCCCTACATAAACTTCACCATCACCATAAAATTTTAATAACTGAGCTGGCATTGCGCAAGGATGAAAACCATTGACTTCGTATAAACAAGATTTACGAACCGTAAAATTTGTGCCCCAAACAAAATTTCCAGGTATTTCCTTTATTGCATTCCCACAGTCTAATAATCCGAAAACCGGTAAAGTTTGTGCACCGGGCTCACCAATAAGCATAAAATTGATCCAATCAGGAGGCAATGTTTCGTAAGCCAAACTAATTGGGCCGGTGGCCAATCCCACATCTAAATCTAAGTATGCGTCTTGTACGCCCAAGAGCCAACTAGGATTAGGACAAACGTCATCGTCTATAAAACAACAAACTTCACCTTGAGAAATAGTGAGGCCTCTGTGCCAACCCACTAATTGGCCGGGGCGAGCATCATAAATGTAAGTAAAGTATTTAAACTTCGAAGCATAGTTGTCACACACTTTTTTTGTATCATCAACAGAACCATTATCAACAATAATAACTTCGAATGAATCCGATGGAAAATCTTGTAACAAAAGTGAATCTAATGACCTCATTAAATCAGGCGCTCGGTTAACCGTTGTTATGACAATTGAAATATCCATATTTTAATCTAACGCTTCTTTTTTTATTTTCTCAAACTTCTCAATTATCCAATCATCTAATAGAAATTGATTATCATATATAATTCTCAACGACCTTTCGTTCAAAGACAAAAGCTTACCCGAGGGCTCTCGCACACGCCAATGGTATAAAACCCAATTATTTAATAGAGCAGAGGCCTTTTCCTCATTCCCAGTTGAAAGTTCCGCTTCAACGCCATATGGCAAGAGGTCACATAAATTTGGGGGATATAAGTTTATCGCTTTATAGAAAACCCCGAGAATTTCTTTTGCGTCTGCCGATAAACAAACTAGAACTTTAGTCAACCACTTATAAGCTGCGACATTTTCGGTAAATATCGTGACAGCCTTTCTAAGAAATTTAGCTGCTTCTTTAACCTGATTTGTCTCAAAAGCGTAGACGCCAAGATAAGTTAGTGCCGAGCTTTGAATTATTTTGCGGGCACGAATTGGATCATTTAATGCTGCTTGAAAATAATCACCGTAAGAAAACATCTCAGAGAGAGCCTGAATTCGGTGGCTTAACACACCATCTGTCGGGTCGAAATCATGTTTTTCATCCGAACGTGACAATTCATCAAAAATTGGTGAAGCTTCAGATTTCGCACCGAACAACCAAAGAGCTCTTGCTGCATTAAACTTCAGAATCAAGTTGTTCGGAAATTTTTCTTGTCCCATAGTATAAATTTCTACGGAAATTTGACCTAACCTAGCATTGCCATCGCCTGCTGTTGCAGCATACAAAGCTGCTGCCGCCGCAAAATTATAATGAGCAACGCCTTTTATGCTGGCTGACATGTTATACTTGGCAATACTCGTATACAGTTTTCTAGCATTTTTTTCCGAGTAGCCCCTTAACTCGGCGGGTAGAGGCAAATTATTAGCAATAGCAACGTCGGGGGTTTGTGTTAAAATTGTTTGAAAAAGACAGAATTTAACAAATCGTTGTTCTCTATAGGGTTGAGACCAAAATAAATCCTTAAAAAGGTTATTATCGTGGCGACGTTCCACAATGGCTTCATAGTCTTTTATATATTTGCGAACCAGCTGACTTGAAACACCTGAACACAAACTCACAAATCCAGCTTCGACCCCTTTAATTAAAACTCCTGCTGTTAGCTTCTCCGGCGAGAAGACATTGGCTCCTTGCCTAATAGCATCAATAGCACGCGTCTGAATTCCCCCGGCATAACGCCAAAAAAGCGGAATAAATCGGCTATTTGCCATAACAGACATAAACTGTTCTTCCTGCAAATAACCATCGTAGATTCTTATATCTAATTCTGGCTCATTAAGTTTAATAAACTGGTAGAGAAACTGTGCTTTGTCCCGCATGTAAGGAACAAACGCCTTGCCAGTAAAACAAATATCAAACTTTTTAATATGGCTAGGCTCATGGAAATAATCACTATTTCGATAAAACTCATGTCCCGGAAAAGATGCAATTCTAGAACTATAATGTTGGCTTAATTCGCAATGTTCGCCCGCACTATTGGTTATCAACACTGTTGCACGAGAGAGGTCACTATAACGCGTCGAATAAAAAAAATCATGGTCGCTAACCCAGAATGCTATTGGGCATTCGATATCAAAAATATTATTGGGTAAATTGACGCCATAAGCACCATAACTGATAATCAAATCCTTATTTTTATCTTTATCAGAAATATTTTTCTTAAAATTTTCTAATTTAATAGACTGATATGATATTTTAATATCGTCAAAGTCCTTAATTTTGTCCTCACCGGTGGTAGAGAAAATTAGCACCTCGGCTCCATTTTGAATAAACCCAGAAAACTTTTTTGCTTTTTCACTTTCAACGCCCGAGAGAATTTCTAGCGCATATTTTTTTTTCTTCAGACACCAGTAACCATAAGCTTGGATAAGAGATGAATATTGTGATATGCCGTTACATGCAGCTAATTCTGCTAGGCCTGTTTCAATAGAACCGCACATAATTCTAGCACATGCGCGCGTCTCTGGATCTGATGCTTTATAAAAAGCATACGCATAATTCCCAGATTTTAATAATTCATCTGACGACTCTTTAGTCTCTCTCAAATACGGTTGATATGGCATTTATATTTTACCCAACTGGAATAAGAGCCGCTGCCACCCTACGATCTTCAGACATTAAAACGTTGAAGGTTCTGCATGCTGCACCTGTATCCATCGACTCGAAGGCAATACCAGCACTTTTTATATCCGCTAAAATATCAGCTTTAATAAGGGTAGCGCGTATCCCACAGCCAATTAATAATATTTCAATAGCCGGATCTGCTTTCAAAACATCTAAAAACGAGCTGCCTTTCAAATTATTAATCGACGCAGTTGGCCATTCTAGTGTTTCATTCTGGAATACTAGTATAGAATTCCTATAGACTACATCGCTAACTTTAAATTTGTAATCGCCATAACTCTGTATAATCTGGCGACCAACGGGAATTGATGGGGTAATATCAAGTGAAATAACCTTTTCCTACCTTTTGGTATTTTCCTTATAACTGAGACGTGCCTTTTTCAATATTATTACTGCTATCCTTTGCACGCGAAGTCCCTCTATCGATATTGAGATATAACAATAAAGGCACCGCCAAACAAATTGAAGAATAAGTTCCGATCAAAACACCCCATATCATAGCAAAACTGAACCCGCGGATAACTTCCCCTCCAAGTATATAAAGTGATAATAAAGCTAATAATGTGGTAACTGAAGTCATAACGGTACGAGACAAAGTCTCATTAACCGAATTATTGAGCAGTTCAAACAATGATAAAGATTTAAATTTCCGCAAATTTTCACGAACTCGGTCAAAAACAACAACAGTGTCATTAATAGAATAACCTGCAATGGTCAATATCGCAGCAACGGTTGATAAGTTGAATTCTATTCCAGTTAGCGCAAATATCCCAATAGTTGTTATCACATCATGGCATAGTGCAATAATAGCACCAACACCAAATTGCCATTCAAACCTAAACCAAATGTAGAGTAAAATACCAATTATCGCTAAAAATACAGCTAATACGCCATCTTGAAACAATTCCGAACTAACTTTTGGACCAACAAATTCGGTACGGCGGTATTTTACACCTTCCCCCAATTCGCGTTTTATTCTATTGATTGCTGCTTGTTGAGCCTTTTCACCACCAACCTGCTTCTGAACCCGAATAAGAATATCGGTTGGCGCTCCAAATTCCTGAAGCGAAACCTCTCCTAAGCCCAGAGTTGAAAGTCGTTGGCGCATTTCACTTAATTTTCCAACACGATCAACACGCACCTCAACTAATATACCACCTTGAAAATCAATGCCATAATTAAGGTCGCGCACAATAAATAATGTAGCAGAGAGTAAAATTAACAGCAAAGAAATGCCAAAAAATACCTTACGTTGGCCAGCAAAATTTATATTAGGTTTAGCAGGTATTAAATTTAACGGTTTCATTACATCGCCTTTATATTGGAACTTCGGTGACGCGGCGGTTCCTAATCCACGCAACAACCATCAGACGAGTTAGCATAATCGCTGTGAACATTGAACTTACTATCCCGATCGACAAGGTAACTGCAAAGCCACGGACAGGGCCTGAGCCAAAATAAAACAAAATTAACGCGGCGATTAGCGTTGTCAAATTAGCATCAACAATTGTAGTTATGGCTCGACTGTAACCAGAATCAATTGCCGATATTGGAGTTCTACCTGCACGCACCTCTTCTCTAATACGTTCAAACACCAGTACGTTAGCATCAACTGCCATGCCAATAGTTAGGACAATACCAGCAATACCGGGTAGTGTAAGAGTTGCCTGCAAAAGGGATAAACTACCTAATATCAGAACCATATTTACCAGTAAGGCAATATCTGCAAAAAAACCAAAAACACCGTATATTATAACCATAAAAACAATAACTAAAATAAGACCTATAATTGAAGCTATTTTCCCAGCCGCAATACTATCTGCACCCAATCCTGGTCCAACTGAACGTTCTTCTAAAATAGTTAAGGGAGCTGGCAAAGCCCCAGCCCGCAAAAGAAGAGCTAGATCCTGCGCACCACTAATTGTAAAATTACCACTGATCTGACCACTACCACCAAGGATCGGCTCTCGTATGACAGGAGCCGAAATTACTTTGCCATCTAAAACAATCGCAAAAGGTCGATTTACATTCTTTTTTGTTACATCACCAAATTTTTTTCCACCTAGAGTATCAAATCGAAAATTGACAATTGGTTCACCCGTTCGGCTATCGAAGGAAGGTTGTGAATCAATTAAGCGATCACCTCCAACCGCAACCCGTTTCTTAACTAAATAGCGACGCGATTGACCTTTAGAAGTCCCTTCGGTCGAGGCCAATAACATAGCTCCAGGCGGGATACGGCCCTGTAATGCATCGGCCATTGAACCTTTATGATCCAACAAGTGAAAACTCATTTTAGCCGTTTTACCTAACAGTCTCTTCAATCTTTCAGGGTCACTTAGACCCGGCACTTGAACTAAAATACGGTCTTGGCCTTGCCTTTGTATAGCTGGCTCTCTTGTGCCTGTCTCGTCGATACGCCGACGAACAATTTCAATAGACTGATCTACAGCGGAACTCTTTATATTTCGGAGCGATTTTTCATTGAAATTTAGGCTTATTTTGTCATCTTCAACAGTGATCTCAAGATCTTGCTCCACTTCTTTAACAAGCTTTTGTGCTTTTTCAACATCAGATATCTTACGCACAGAAAAATTTACCGTGTTACCTTGAAGGCCAAGCCTAGCATAACCGATACGATTTTTGCGCAAAACCACCCTAATTGCATCAACGATACTTTCAAGGCGTTCACGCAAGACCACTGACACCTTCACTTCAAGCAACAAATGTGAACCTCCTTGAAGGTCAAGGCCCAGATTGACCTGCTTGTGAGGGAGCCAACGTGGTAAATTGTCTGCCGTTTTTTGGTCCAATAAGTTTGGTGCCGCAATCACAAACCCAAGCAACACAATCCCCAATATTATTGAGATCTTCCATTTAGAAAAATAAACCATGTGGTATGTAAGACACTCCAGAAATTCGTCTCTAAGTAAATTACTTTTTACCTCCACCTAGCAGCTTACCAAGTATTCCTCCACCTGCATCATTAGTTGGTGAAGTTGGCTCGTTACCGTTTGAAGGCTGGGATTTTGATTGTACGTTAGCTATTAGACCCCGCTGAACCCTAATTTTTATCCCTTCAGCAATTTCAACTGCTAATTCATCATCATTAACGACTTTTGTAACAGTTCCTATAATACCACCTCCAGTTACAATTTTATCACCGCGCACCACAGCAGCTAACATATTACGATGATTCTTAGCTCTCTTTTGCTGGGGCCTAATCAATAAAAAATAAAAAACAACAAAAATCAAAACTAAAGGCAATAAGGTTGCAAAACCGCCATCGGTGCCACCAGCAGTTTGCGCGTAAGCAGGCGTAATAATCATTTGTAGCTCCCTATACAATAACAATGCGCGGAATATAACCCGCTACACCGCCAATGCAATCGTAATTTCATTCTCTACCAATCTAACACCACAAAATAAAACAGTAAAAATGGAAAATCAATTCCATCTAATTCATAAAAACATTCAATAATTGAAAACCTCTAGCCTTACAAAAAATGGCAGAGATATCGGATAACCATAGATTTATTACTAAATTGATATATTTAACGGCTAAGATTTTAGCATGGGAGAAGGAAAGCTTCTATTGAGATTAAACTCAATCTACGACAATTACCAATTAGTTAAAACTGTGCTATAAGAAGAATTTATTGACGAAAAATATCCTTATGCTAGGGTCCCGCCGCGTAAAGTGTGGTAATTCTAAGGAGATCCTAATAATGGAAAAGCAAAAGATTGAACCTTTGCTAGAACGAATAGCGGATGCCTTAGAGCGAATAGCACCCCCTGCAAGTAAAAACCAATCGCTTGAGGGGGCCGATGCATTTGTTTGGCATTCAAATCCTGAACAACTCCATCCTATCCACAAAGTTAACAAAATTGAACTCGACCTGTTGGTGGGAATAGATAAACAAATCAATATACTTCGCGAAAATACAGAACGTTTTGCCGAGGGTCTTCCTGCAAATAATGCACTACTTTGGGGCGCAAGAGGCACTGGTAAAAGTTCTCTGGTGAAGGCCCTGCACGCGGAGATAAACAAAAGTTCAGATGACAAGTTGGCTCTTATTGAGATTCATAGAGAGGATATCCCAACATTACCTCGTCTTCTACAGATACTAGCAGCACAAGACCGGCGTTGTGTCTTATTTTGCGATGACTTATCTTTTGAAAAGGAAGAGGCAACATTCAAATCCTTAAAGGCTATTCTTGAAGGAGGGATCGAAGGTCGTCCAAAAAATATTATTTTTTATGCTACCTCAAACCGACGTCATTTAATGCCACGTGATATGATAGAAAATGAACGATCCAACGCAATTCATACAGCGGAAGCGGTGGAAGAAAAAGTGTCTTTATCAGATAGGTTTGGTCTGTGGCTTGGTTTTCACCCCCTAAAACAGGACACTTTTTTCCAAATTATTGACGGCTATGTCAAAAACTACGGCTTAAAAATTGATAAAAAAAAGGTCCATGCTGAAGCTCTGGAATGGTCAATGACCCGGGGTTCACGCTCAGGCCGTGTTGCATACCAATATATTCAAGACCTTGCGGGTCGCCTCGGAAAAAATATTGATTAATCATAATAATACTGCAGCTTCATTTTTAATATTTACGGTTATACGCTTCAGATGCATAAGAGGGTTGATGGCACGCTTTCCCTT
Organism: uncultured Rhodospirillaceae bacterium; assembly: GCA_964639965.1. Taxonomy (GTDB): domain Bacteria; phylum Pseudomonadota; class Alphaproteobacteria; order Rhodospirillales; family UBA2165; genus TMED23. Next base: position 108,601 of record CAZXGI010000001.1, on the reverse strand, counting down.
ACGCACTTCAAAATGGAGTTGGGGCTGAATTACATTACCAGAAGCACCGACTTTGGCTACAACTTGACCTTTAGCAACAATATCACCACGCTTTACCAACAACTTTTCATTATGAGCATAAGCTGTTACCCACCCTCCCGAATGTTTAATCAAAAGCAAATTACCAAAACCACGCAATTCATTACCAGCATAAGCAATAACACCTGCATCCGCGGCCCTAACAGATGCCCCCCGAGGGGCCATAATGTTAATGCCATCGTTATGCAAGCCTTGGCCCTTTGAACCAAAAATAGATGACAGCCTTCCCCGGACTGGCCAATCAAAACGACCAGACGTTTTTACATCCGGAATAGAAACACTCTTTGGTTTATTTGAGATAGACACATTTTTTCGATTTTTGGACGACGATCTATTTAACCTCAATATATTCTTAGAATGTTTTCTAACTACACCCGCTATCTTATTTTTTTTCATCTTGGATGATTTTTGCAAATTTTTCTTTTCTAGAGCAAAAGTTTTAGGCTTCATAACGTTAAAAGATGGCAAAACCAGTTTTTGGCCGACATAAATACGAAAAGGGGATTTTAAACGGTTTATACGAGCTAATTCATAAACATCAAAACCATAGCGTCGAGAAATTTGGTAAAGTGATTCGCCACGCACAATCTTATGGAACCTTGGTCTTGGTAAGATTAACGATTCACCAATACGCAAACGATATGGCGGTTTTAAATGATTTGCTTCAATAATGGCCCGAAAAGAAACCCCATAACGCCGTGATAAAATAAAAAGAGTATCGCCCTTTTTAACTCTAACTACGCCACTGACCGGAATTTCGTCAAATTTACTAATAAGGGGTGAAGGAATAACCGCTTTGCGCTTATCCAGACCTGAACTCTTGGTTTGTCCTGGAGGAGGCCATTGTAAATTAGAACACCCAATTAAATTAAAACAGATACAAACCAACGATGTTTGTATTAGAAATTTTTGCATAGGTGCATCTCTTTTTAATCCTAGGGGGCAATATTTAGGTGCCGGTTGCTTCTTCTGGTATTAAGGGAACAAATCTAACATCACGTAACTCTTGGGTTTCAAGACCGTTCTTTGTTTTGACAACTTTCAAAATTGTTTGAAAATTATCATCAAGTCCAATGGGTACAATCATTATACCACCAATCGAAAGTTGACCGACTAATATCGGCGGAATATCTGCCGCGGCGGCTGTCACTATAATACGCTCAAATGGAGCCTGTGCCGCCCAACCAAGCGTACCATCACCAACCTTACTAGTCACATTTCGGATACGAAGTTTATCAAAGCACTTCTCAGCCTCCTGCAATAACGTTGCATGACGCTCAACTGTATAAACCCGGCGACATAACGAGGCTAGGACCGAAGTCTGATAACCAGACCCTGTTCCCACTTCCAAGACTTTTTTTCGATCATTAAGCTCCAAAGCTTCTGTCATTAAACCAACAATTGCCGGCTGGCTCAATGTTTGATGGTAACCAATGGGTAGCGTTACGTCTTCATAAGATCGACTCCTAAATACTTCTGGTACAAAAAGTTCCCTAGGTATTAGCTCCATTGCCTTAACCACATCTGGTTCGGTAATACCAGCACGCCTAAGCATGAGTACCAGTTCCATTTTGAGATTATCTGATTGATTAATGTTTAAACTCAATAATTTAACCCCTTAACTCATTACCTTCTTTTATGCGCCGTTACTGCTCAAAAACATCTCTTAATTTTCGTATCATTACTTGATGCGTCAAATTTATCGACAGCGGCGTTATTGAGATTCGATTGTTTTTGATCGCGGCCAAATCCGTTCCAAACGAATGGCTGACGGAATTCTTTTGTGCACCTACCCAAAAATAAGGCTCACCTCTGGGATCATAACTCTCAACAATTTCATCACCAATCTTGCGACGTCCCTCCCGTGTAATCTCAATACCACCTACCCTCGTCTTGGGTACAGGAGGAAAGTTAACATTTATTAAAACATCTTTCGGCCAAGTGATAGAAACGAGTTTTTTTATTATCCTTGCTGAATAATCCTCTGCGGTTGACCAATCAATATTTTTATTAAAATTTGATCCGACAACTTCTTGACTAAGTGCAATCGCCGGAATACCAAAGAGCGTAGCCTCCATAGCTGCTGCGATTGTTCCTGAATACGTCATATCCTCACATACGTTAGAGCCATAATTTATCCCAGAAAGAACTAAATTAGGTGGAGCATCCTTCAGAATTTTATTAATTGCTAAAAGTACACAGTCAGCAGGCGTCCCATTTACACAAAAACGATTTTTGCCAACCTTATTTATCCGTAATGGTGAACGCAACGTCAATGAATGACTAGCAGCGCTTTGTTCCGTTTTTGGCGCAACAACCCAAACATCCTTTGTGAGTTTTTTGGCAATCGCCTCGAGCTTCTTGATTCCAACAGAATCAATGCCATCATCATTTGATACCAATATGCGACTATTTCTCAAATTGAGAGGTGCTCTAAACATTAGCCTCAATTTTTTCGAGTCCACCCATATAATTCCGCAAGACATCTGGAACTAGTATTGAACCATCTTTTTGTTGATAGTTCTCCATTATCGCAATCAAAGTACGCCCCACAGCGAGACCTGAACCATTTAACGTGTGAACATATGCCGTACCTTTCCCACCTTCTGGCCGATAACGAGCCTTCATTCGACGGGCTTGGAAATCACCACAATTAGAAATACTAGAGATCTCACGGTAACGCCCCTGACCGGGAAGCCACACCTCAAGATCGTAAGTTTTACGGGCCGAAAAACCAAGGTCGCCTAAGCAAAGTTTAACTACTCGATAAGCTAAATCCAATCTTTTCAGGACCTCCTCAGCGCACTCGACCATACGTTCATGTTCTTTTTCCGAAGCTTCCGGGGCAGTTATTGCTACCATTTCAACTTTGCTAAACTGATGTTGCCGGATCATACCTCGAGTATCTTTTCCTGCAGAACCAGCCTCTGACCTAAAGCAGGGTGTAATCGCTGCATAACGTTGAGGTAAATTATCTTCATCAATTAAACTATTGGAGAGAATATTAGTTAAAGGTACTTCCGATGTGGGAATAAGATAAAGCCCATCAGTAGTCTTAAACAAATCATCCTCAAATTTCGGCAGTTGCCCTGTCCCGAAAAGAGCTGTATCACGAACCAGAGTTGGAGGACTAACCTCCGTGAAACCATTCTCGTTAATGTGCAAGTCAAGCATAAAAGAAGATAGTGCACGCTCCATTCTCGCGAGGGGACCAGATAAAAATACAAACCGTGAACCAGACGTCCTAGCTGCAGTCTCAAAATCCATTTGGCCTAGAGCTTCGCCAAGATCAAAATGCTCCTTAGCCCCAAACGATTTTTTTTCCGGATGGCCCCAAGTCCGGAGTTCAACATTATCCTGTTCATCTTGCCCTTCTGGAACATCTGCTGCTGGTATATTTGGCAATCCACTAAGAATAAAATCTAGTTCATTGCCGGCAGATTTAGCATTTTCTTCAGCCACCGATTGAGCCTTCTTAGAATTTGAAACTTCCTTTATTTCTTGTTCGGTGTTTTCCCCTTTGGCCTTCTTTTGCCCAATAATCCGGGAAAGCTCGTTTCGACGCGTTTGTAATTCCTGCGCTTGGGTCTGAGCTTGGCGGCGGCGTTTATCAATTTCGATAAGCTCAGCAGCAATAGGTTTGATATTCCTCCGAACAAACTCAGAATCAAAATAATCAGCGTTTTCTCGAATGGACTTTATATCCAACATCACGATTTTCCACTTATTTCATTATTAGCAACTTAAATTAACCTACGATTTACACAAGAATTCATTAATTGTTAAAATCAGTCTCTTCAATTATTTCTTCTTCCTCAGCTTCAGCTTTTTTCTTCTCCACCATACGCACAGCAATAATTGAGATTTCGTAAAGAATAATTATGGGGATCGCCAAACCAATTTGGCTAATAAGATCCGGAGGTGTCAAAATTGCAGCCGCAATAAACACAATTACTAACGCATATCTTCGTTTAGCAGCTAGACCTGCAGACGTAGCAATACCAGCTCGGGCAAGTAACGTAAGAACAATTGGAAGTTGAAAACTTATTCCAAACGCGAATATTAACCGCATAACAAGTGAAAGGTATTCATTCACTTTCGCTTCCAATTGTATTGGGAGGCCTCCTGAAAGTCCGGCCGATTCAAAACTTAAAAAAAACTTCCAAGCAAGGGGAAAAATAAAATAATAGACCAATGCGCCACCTGTAAAAAATAAAATCGGGGATAATATTAGGTATGGGGCCAAAGCCATTTTCTCATTTTTATATAGCCCTGGTGCTACAAACTTCCAAAATTGCAAAGCTACAAATGGAAACGAAACAAACATTGCAGCCCAAAAAGATACCTTTATATATGTAAAAAAAGCTTCGTGCAGGGCTGTATATATTAATCGGCGATTTTGACCTGTTTCATGCATAATCTCAGCAAGTGGCTCAACAAGAAAACTATAAATTTGCTCAGAAACTAGGTAAGCTCCGCAAAAGACTATAAAAATAGTAATCACAGAGTACATCAAGCGATTTCGAAGCTCTATAATATGCTCCAACAACGGCGAGGTTTTTCCTTCAATTTCCTCGCTCAATCTTTAATTTCCTTCTTTGTGGATAAGCCAGAGGTAGAATCCTCAGATAAAGTTTGCGGATCGTTTTTTGGAAAATTATTTGTGGAATTCTCGTCATTGTCCAACTGAGATATATCGGATGAATCATCTAAATCAGCAGGATTTGAAAATTCGTCCCCGCTAAAATCAAAAGCGCTTTTTATTTCACCATTGGAATCAATTGTATCTTCTAATGCTGTACCCGGATCAAATGATCCTGCCGAGTCAATTTGTTTTTTCACTTCATCAAGTTCTGTATCACGGATCATATCATCAACATGTCCTCGAAACTCCCTTGTCATTGATTTTGCTTTGCCGATCCATTGCCCCACCGTGCGTAAAACTCGCGGCAATTCTTTGGGCCCAATAACAATGATTGCAAATATAATAATAAAGGTGATTTCGGTCCAACCGATATCAAACATTTATCCTGCCATTCTAGAAATGAAAACTAAAAAAAACCTGATAGCAAGAAAATCAACTTTTGACTGAGCTTTCTTTGTTTTCAGAAGACTCTGAAACTTGCGTTGCAACGCCATCATTAGCAACCGATTCGTTTTTAGTATCCACGGACTCATCTGCCATACCCGACTTAAAATTCTTAACACCCTTCGCAACGTCACCCATAACTTTTGGCAATTTACCTGCACCAAAAATAATTAAAACGATTACTAGGACGAGCACAACCTGCCAAACACCAATGCCCATTTAATCAAACTCCTATCGATAATCTAACTTAACACGTGAATAATGGCAGAATCGAGCCCCCAGAGCAACAACTTGAGAAAAAATAAATATAGTCTTAGCTTACAATTAAATTGTTCAGGTCAAAAAATAAAAACTAAATGTTTAGAATTTTGGCTTACTCCCGCCCAAACATTCAGGTGATGGCATCGTCTTTTCACCCTTTTCAATCCACTCTTTGGAAGTTAAGGTTTGCAGCGCTAATGCATGTATTTTTTCCTTTAATTCTTCGGATAAAACTTTATTTACACGCTGATGCCGACGAATAAGTCTCTCACCCTCAAAGTCATCCGATATAATTATAACTTTAAAATGAGATTCGGATCCAGGTGGAACGTTATGCATGTAGCTTTCATTAATAACTTCAAGCCCTAGCAAAGGAATTGAGTCAATTAGTTTTTTTTCGATTACATGTTGTAAACTCATTTTTCCAATCCAAAATAAAATAGTTTATCATTCTATACCTTTTAAATTCTCAGGTAAATATTAAGTATTTAACGCGGCAACATATCAAACATTCGCGAATGAATTTGCGGCGAAATAAAATCTTCGATCGGCCCTAAAAACGATTTCAAATACACCAACGTCATTGGATCTGATATAGAAGTTTGGCTTATGATCTCGTCTACTATATTATAAGATTCTTCTATAAAATTAGAGGCTTCTTGATTTACAATATCCCAATCGCCATTTTGATCCGCGACGAAATGAATTAATTGATCAAAAAAAATTCTGTGGCGAATGTTAGTATTATTTAACACAAATTGAGCCATACGCTCTCTCGATAAAGGAACTGCTCCATCGCTATGTGTGCCATATTTCTCTGGTGACATTTTACAAATTAATATTTCATCTGAATTCTTGCTTAAATGAATGGCTTGATCATCTGCCACCGCACGAAGTGCATAATCATAATCCATTGTCGAAAAATATTTCGCACTACTGGCATTACCGGACAAATCTGGCTCAACCATTAGCGGATGAGGAAATAAGCACTTTGTTACAAAACCTACTTTCTCAGCCGAATCGTGGCCAGACTGACCAACCCACCAATTCAATTGAGATGGATAGCTAGTAGACACCGCCGAACCAACAAAATATGCAGCTAAAATTGGATGCATATGGGTGAAACAAAGCTTAACCAGATTCCTGGCATTTAAATAAAAGTCAATATTTTTCTGCAAAGTTGTGGATACCGTCGTCTCGTTTAGACGCAACAGTGAAACCATCACTGCGCGTTTTCCTTTCTGACGAAGATCATGCATTCGAGCCAAAGAACCATCAGCAATGATAAAATCTGAATCCATAAGTATTGCCGCAGAATTCTTGACCTCTGAAAGCATATGATTTGCTGTTATACGTTGGACATTATGTTTGACCGTCTTATAATCAGAATTCAGCATTGCTTGCTCTAAATTTCCTCCCCCAAAAGGGACTTCATCAAAATAATAAAATTTAATCTCCACGTAATTGGAAAGATTTGACAAATTCGATCCAAAATAACTTTGAGACGCCTTATCCGTATAGATGTGATAGTAGATTTTAGCTCTTTTGGACAAAGCAGGTAAATTCCCGGGAGCCAATTGAGAGGCTAAAGAAAAATCAATAAACTTGCGAACGAAAGTTTTACCCCACACCGTGACAAATACATCATAGCGCACTCAGATACCTATTCCGTTAAAATTGATGCTTGATCATGGCCATCATCAGGGTCAAGAGGTGTTTCATCTATCAATTTTTTTTCAGGTAATTCCTCAAGTTCATCAGGATTGTTATTTGAAACTTTATTCGCCCGAATACCAAGAGTTTGAATAGCCGGACGTTTATCAATCAAACCCGCCGCCTTCAATTCTTCCATTCCCGGCAAATCATCAATGCTTTCCATGGCAAATTGGTCTAGAAACCCTTCCGTCGTACCCCATGTGACAGGCCGACCGGGTGTCCTCCGACGACCGCGCGGGCGTATCCACCCTGCTTCAAATAGCACATCCATTGTACCTTTGCTTAAGCTAACACCACGAATTTCCTCAATCTCTGCTCGAGTTACAGGTTGGTGATACGCACAAATTGCTAAGGTTTCAATAGCGGCTCTTGAAAGTTTACGATTCACCGTACGGTCCACCATCAATGACTGGGCGATTAACGGATCTGTGCGGAAAGCCCAGCCTTTTCCGCGTTTAACGAGATTAATTCCACGATCAGAGTAATGTTTCCTTAACGTCTCGAGCAACAAATCAAGATCAACATCGTCTGGCATTTTATCTTGAAGTACCTTTCTTGGAACAGGTTCTGCAGATGCAAAAATCAGAGCTTCCAAGATCTTTAAATTTTGTTTTTCTGCTTTGGTCATGACAACTACATCCCAATTTTAATTTATCGCTCGTCGGTTACAAAATCATGGTTTTTTGCGTGATCTGAATCTTTAACAAAAATAGGTTCAAAAGCAGAACTCTGTCGGATTTTCATTTTACCCTCTTTAGTCATTTGAAGTGCAGCCATTAGTGTAGAAGCTATCGCTGAACGGCCGAAAATATCACCTCGAAGCTCAATTGGTAAAAATTGTTCCAAACGTGACCAGTTTGGAAGATTTCCAATCATTCCATTCATACGTCGGATAACGTCATCCGGTGAAAATAAATCAGAAGCTTGAATGTGAAGAGTTTTAACGTTGGAACGATGTGTATGCTCTCCATAAGCACTTAGGAGTTCATAAATTGACACTTCAAAAATAGAAGTGGAACTATGCCCAAATTTTTCCGGATCACCGCGTTTAAAAAAGTCTTGGCCTAATTGACGACGCGCCAAGATCCGAACCCCAGAGTTTTGCATACTTTCCAATCTTAAAAGTTGGAACTGCAAGGCTTCTGACATTTCATCACCAGTTGGCTCATCTTCTTGAGACGATTCAGGTATAAGCAAGCGCGACTTCAGATAAGCCAACCATGCTGCCATGACCAAATAATCTGCCGCAAGTTCCAAATTAGATTTTCGTATTTCTGTAACCCAATAAAGATATTGGCTTGCCAATTCTAATATTGAGATTTGCGTTAAATCGACCTTTTGATCGCGGGCCATTGTCAGAAGAACATCAATCGGCCCCTCGAATCCACCCACATCGAGAACAAAATTTGATCCGCGTTCGTCATCCAACGAACGTTGATCCTCAAAGTCATCGACAATCGAATTTATTTCATCATCCATTTCTCAGAAAACCAGTTATTTCGATCATAAATTTAGCCACCTCAGTTGCTGGCATAGCAACCAGCCACATAAACACATTTAGATCAATTCCAACTTGATCACCTAACCACGGCAATAAAAACAATACGGCAAGAATAATACCAAAACCAGCCCGTTCCAACCGTTCAAAATGCTTTGAAAAAATTGTCGGCAAAATCCCAACCGCAACCCTTCCTCCATCGAGTGGTAGGATTGGAATCATATTGAAAATACAAAGGATTAGATTAAACAACAACAGTATCATTAAATTCTCAGCTAACCAACTCTGTATGAAATCCGGAGTGCTATCAACAAAATGGAACAGAGTAGCTGCTATAATTGCGAGAATCAAATTTGACCCAGGCCCAGCCGCTGCGACCAAAATCATGTCTCTACGAGGATTTGAAAGCGCCCAATAATTAATTGGCACTGGCTTAGCATACCCAAAAGATATTTTACCGCCAGAGGCTAACAATAAAATCAAAGGTAGCAAAAGTGTTCCAAAAAAATCCACATGCTTTATTGGATTAAAAGTCACACGCCCCAGATTAAACGCTGTGGGATCTCCTAGTTTCCATGCGACCCAGCCATGTGCAACTTCATGCAGTGTAATCGCAAGCAAAATTGGTATAAACCAAACAGAAATACTATAAAAAATTGAAAAATCATGCATAATTCATTTAATACCTAGCTCAGCCAAACGTTCAACCGCGGCCGGTTTATCAAGGATTTCAAATCCTCTTATTCGATCCAATGCGCTCTCTAGGCGGCCGACCGACTTGTTCGAAAGTTTGCCAACAGAATCGGAAATTACCCGCATTTCTGCAATCTCGCCATTACAATGCAATACCACATCACAACCTGCAGCAAGAGCAGCTTGTGCTCGATAGGAAAACTCTCCATTCAACGCGCGCATGGATATATCGTCCGAAATCAAAAGGCCGTCAAAACCTAGTTCCTTGCGGATAATATTCCGAATTATTTTACTGGAAGTCGTTGCCGGACAATCTGGATCAATAGCTTGATAAATTATATGTGCTGTCATAGCCAGCGGCATATCAGCAAGAATTTTAAAAGGTAAAAAATCAACCTTAGATAATTCGATCAAATCTGTTTGCACAATTGGTAGGGCTTTATGACTATCAACCTTAGCGCGTCCATGCCCTGGAATATGTTTGATTACGGGTAAAACCCCTTCCCTTAACAAAGAATCGCAAGCCACTCTACCTAAAACAGCAATTGTTTCAGCATCAATCCCTAAAGCTCGATCACCAATTATTGGATCGGCCCCCATTATGGGAACATCCAATACCGGCAAACAATTCACATTAATTCCAAGACTTCGCAACTCGTGCCCGATCAATCGGATATTTAGATTTAGAGCTTCACAAGCTAACCCAATATTAGTCTTAGCTAAGTCAGCGAACAACTTTGCCGGTGGCGGTTTTCTCCAATGCGGTTCTTGAAGTCGCACAACTCGGCCTCCTTCCTGATCAATTAAAATAGGAGCGTATTCATTATTAATCGTGCTACGCAGATTTTTTATCAATTCCCTTAGTTGTTTTGGATTAACGCAATTCCGAGAAAATAAAATAAAGCCGATAGGCTGAGATTCTGAAAAAAAAACAGTTTCTTCAGGCGTAAGCCTGGGTCCTAAACAGCCAAAAATTACTGCTTTAGAATCGCGCATCCGAACCAAGCCTTATCTAGGGGGAGCAATAACAAGACAGCCAACCTTTACTCTAGCAAGTGCCTGACAAAGAGCCTTGGCGGAAGCCCGACTTGCAATTGGACCGGCCCGCAATCGAAAAAAGATACCTTGATTTCCCAAGTCTGCTCGAATTACATTAGACTTTAACTTGCCAAGAATATCCTTGTTCTTTGATTGCAAACGAAACCACTCTTTATTTGCACTAGCCGCAGTTCGAACAGCAGCCAATTGAATTTGGTAGTTCTCAGCAATTTTTTCCTTGATACCTGAGCCTCCAGTCACCGAGAGCTTAGCCTTTGAAGGCAAGCTTAATCTATTGTTTGGATTAATTGTTGATTTGCGATTTTTTTCTTTTTTTCTCAAACTGGAAGACACGGAATTCATATCAGGTTTTTCTACAGCCCTCACCTCTGCAGTCGATGGCTGAGAGCCAATTGTTTTCGGAGGAACTTTTTGAATCTCAGATTCTATTTTCAACTCGCTATTTCTTAACGTTTTTGACCGTGGAAGAACAAGAGGGATCTCAGGGCGCGGCAAAATATTCTCCGCCTTTTTTTCAATCGGCTTCCTTTCCAATCTATCATAAACAAGCTTATCTCGATTAGGGAATTTTTTACCGCCTGGTTTTTCAGGACGCTCTTTAAAAGGCTCTTCTGGTGCTCGTACAATCGGTAAACTGTTACCACTAAACCCAAAAATCACATCACCCCACTGCATCCACATGAAATAGCCACCTACGCCAAACATAAACAAGACCAATATGATTTTTATGCTAAAAACTTTCCGTTTTGGTCGGCGGTTAATTGATTCAAATTCAAGTGTATCCGCTGTGAGATCGTTATTATCAAGCCCATCAATTTGGTCAAATTGCAAATTATCAACTTGCTCGTCCTCATCGATCGTCGATTGATATACTGGTTCTGCAACTTCCTCTATCAATTCTGCTACATTTGGTTCTTGAATAACATTTTTGCCATTCACATTTGATGAATTGTCGTTATCTTGATCGGGTGGTAAGTCACTAGGAGCCATCAGCGCATCTCCTGAACTGGTTTGATCCCCATCACTCTTAATCCCGAAGCGATTACCGTCGCCAATGCTTTAACCATCGCTAATCTCGCCAAGGTCAAGGGCAAATTACCTTTAGACAAAAATCTCAAAGATATATTATCTCTAGTTCCTTTGGCCCAAAGAGAATGAAACGATGCCGATAAATCTTGCAGGTAATATGCTATTCTATGTGGTTCATGTGCTTCAGCCGCTCCCTTCAAGGTCTGAGGCCAAGCAGCCATTAATTTTATCAAAGCAAGTTCTGCTGGATCAGTTAAATGGCTAAAATCGCTATTTCTTATTGCATCAGTTGAAACCTCTTCAGCTTTAAACAATTCAGTTGCTTGCCTTAGAACTGAACAACAGCGAGCATGGGAATACTGCACGTAAAATACTGGGTTATCGCGGCTTTGCTCCAAGACCTTGGTAAGATCAAAATCGAGTTGTGCATCATTTTTTCGGGTCAGCATAATAAAACGAACGACATCCTTGCCTACCTTATCGATTACCTCCCGTAAAGTAACAAATGTTCCAGCTCGCTTAGACATTTTTACCGGCTCGCCATTATTCATTAAGTTGACCATTTGGCACAGCTGGACATCCAGTTCACCACCCGATTCCGTCACCGCTTTAACAGCAGCCTGCATCCGTTTCACATAACCACCATGATCAGTTCCCCAAATATTTATCATGACCCTAAAGCCACGCCTAAATTTATCAAGGTGATATGCCATATCAGTCGCAAAATAAGTCCATGAACCATCAGGTTTTTTTATCGGCCTGTCACTATCATCGCCAAATAACATGGCACGAAATAAAGTCTGGGGGCGCACTTCCCAATCATCAGGCATCCTACCTTTTGGAGGTGAAAGAACACCCTCATAAATTAAATTTTGGTCTCTAAGTATGGCCATGATTTCGTCTACTCCGCCACCCTCAACCAGTTTTCTCTCTGAACTAAACACATCGTGATCCACCCCGAGGGCTGTAAGATCTTCGCGTATTAAACCCATCATTGAATCTACAACAAACAGTCGAAGCGGATTTAACCAGTTTGATTCTTTTTTATTTTGCCACTTATTTCCATCTTTCTTAACAAGTTTCTTTGCTATTTCGATAAGATATTCACCTGGATACAGTCCCTCTGGTATTTCACCAACTTCAGTTCCCAAGGCTTCCAAATACCTAATATGTAGTGACCGAGCCAGAATATCTACCTGTGCCCCAGCGTCATTAATATAGTATTCTTTAGTAACGTCATAGCCAATTTTAATAAAAAGGTTGGCCAACACGTCACCAATCACGGCGCCTCGGCCATGCCCAACATGCATTGGTCCCGTAGGATTGGCTGAAACATATTCAATATTAACAAGTCTTTTCTTACCTAATGTCGCAGTCCCATAGGACTCACCTGCATCTAAAACATCAGCTAAACGTTCATGCCAATAATTTTCAACTAAAACAATATTAATGAAACCAGGTCCGGCAACTTCGGCCGTAAATACAAATTCCAATTTCATTAACCTTACGATAATTTGATCTGCTAATTCATGAGGTCGTAACCCTGAGGTTTTAGCTAATACTAAAGCTGCATTCGTGGCCAAGTCTCCGTGCGCTATGTCTCGCGGTGGTTCTACCAAAACATGTTTAAAATTTTGATCATTTAATAAAGTGCCTGACGCGATAAGGTCTTGCAATATTTCAACAACACAGTTTCGTATATATTCAAAATAATTTAAAGCCGCCATATAATTGCTTCTTCTTTACGATAGAATTGATAATTCTGGTGTTAAACTAACTAACTAGCTTAGCATGTTCCTCATAAGCAAAACGATCAGTCATCCCTGCAATGTAGTCTGCCACAATCTTTGCCTTATGTTCTTCACTATCCCCACTAACCTTTTCGCGCCATTCGGGCGGCAAATTATTTGGCTCTTCCAATAATAAACTAAACAATTCTTTCACCACTATGCTTGCTTTTTCAGTCATCCGACACACCCGATCATGGCGATACATGTTATTAAAAAGAAAGTCTTTAAGATGTCTATCTATTTCATGCATATTTTCAGAAAATGAGATGATTGGATAGCTTAAAGCCCTTATATCGTCTACGCTTTTTATATTTGATTCTTTTATTCTTTGTTTTGATGCAGTCAAACAATCGTCAACCATGTATCCTATTAAGTCACGCACCACCTCATGGCGCTGAAGCGATTCGCTAATTTCCGCTCCCTTCCGAATAGAGTTCAAAAAAATTTCCCCTACAATTGGTATATCGAACAGCGCTTCCATTCTAAACAAATTAGCACGCAGACCATCATCAATATCGTGATTATTATATGCAATATCATCAGCCAGAGCGGCAACCTGAGCCTCACCACTGGCAAACGTATCAAGCATTATATCATTTTGTAAATTATATTCTCGAACTTCGCGCGGTAAAGATTTAGCTCCTTCAACTTCAATCAGTGGACCATTGTGCTTAACGGTACCTTCTATGGTTTCCCAGGTTAGGTTCAACCCTTTAAAATTGGGATAACGTTGCTCTAAACGGGTTATAACAGATAATGTTTGGGCATTATGATCAAAACCACCGTAGGGCGACATTAAATCAGCTAAAGCATATTCACCGGCATGACCAAACGGCGGATGACCTAAGTCGTGGGCCAATGCAATCGCTTCCGCTAAATCCTCATTTAATCCTAAACATCGAGCAAGTGTCCTAGCAATTTGTGATACTTCCAATGTATGTGTAAGACGAGTCCTGTAATGATCTCCTTCATGATTTACAAAAACTTGAGTTTTATATTCTAGACGACGAAAAGCTGTAGAATGAATAATGCGATCGCGGTCACGTTGAAAGCAATTTCTAGTTTTGCTCTCAGTTTCAGTGTATAATCTTCCTCGAGTAAATTCAGGAAAGCAAGCATACGGCGCAAGTTGAATAGAATCAGAAAAACCTTTTTTCATAAGTTACACCTAAAATATTTTAAACCCATTTTCTTGCAAAGAGCCCAAGTGATTAATGCTTTTATGCTAGGTTTATTTGACTTTTTTTATATAAGGTTACATAAGTAAATGGTTTAATTTATTATTACATAAATGAATTTAGGTTAAAATAACAGTAATGAGTGTTCTATCTATAACTGAGAGCGCCGCAAGGCGCGTAGCCGTGCTTATTTCTTCCGATGAGAGTGAGGGCAATATGCTGCGCATTACCGTCTCGGCGGGTGGTTGTTCCGGATTTTCATATGGTTTTGGACTTGATAGTGATAGGAAAGATGAAGACCATGTCTTTGAAGCACACGGTATTAAAGTTATAGTTGATGATATGTCACTAGAAATATTAGGAGATGCTGAGATTGATTTCGTCGAAGACTTGATAGGATCAGCCTTTAAACTCAATATACCAAACGCAACTTCTTCTTGTGGCTGTGGTGTTTCGTTCGCAGTATAAAAAATTT
>CAZXGI010000001.1:86119-93635 GCA_964639965.1 uncultured Rhodospirillaceae bacterium | reverse complement strand
ATAAAGACCGTTAACAATAAAATGTCGATAATATCTTACTTGGTTATGTATAATGGTCAAAATCGTTACTTGGAACGTAAATTCTGTTAAGGCTCGTTTGCCTCATTTACTCAAATGGCTTGATGAATTTTCCCCAGATATAGTTCTTCTTCAAGAACTAAAGTGCATCGCCGAAGCATTTCCGCATATGGAGGTTGAGGACAAAGGTTATAATATCGCCATATCTGGTCAAAAAACATACAACGGTGTTGCCATCCTTTCCAAATCACCCATTGATATAGAATTAACAGAATTACCCGGTAACAGCGATGACAATCAAGCCCGGTATATTGAGGGATTTACAAATGGTGTTAGAGTAGCTGCCATTTATCTTCCAAACGGCAATCCAATTGATACCGAAAAATATCCCTATAAACTTGACTTTATGGAACGATTATATAACCGCGCAAAAGAACTCCTTGTCACAGAGGATGCGTTTATCCTTGGAGGAGATTACAACGTAATCCCAGAAGATACTGATGTATATGAGCCAGAAAACTGGAGAGACGATGCACTTTTTAGCGCCGAAACGAGAGCGGCATGGCGTAAATTAATTTATTTGGGACTGACCGATGCTTTTCGCGTATATAACACCCAACCTGGTTTATACTCCTATTGGGATTACCGGGCGGGAGCGTGGAATAAAGACCATGGCTTACGCATTGATCATCTTTTGCTATCACCGCAAGCGGCAGATCGTTTGGCTGCATCCGGTATTGATCGTTCCCCAAGAGGATGGGAAAAACCGTCTGACCATACACCAGTTTGGTGCGAACTCAATATGAAATAGAGAATACCATCGAGAGTAATAACATTATCGTTTATAACTGTGGGTTTGCTAGGTATATTGGGTAAAATAATGTCATTGTGGCTATTACTAGAGTTTGCTAAAACAATATCATTATATATACAGTCCTTCTGGTTCTATTCCGGAAAGATAAATCTTAGCTAATTTAATTAACTTTAAAGTGGGAGAGATAACATGCCAATGACGCCAACTAAATTCCTGATTGCTGGAACAGCGTTTTCCATGGCAATCGCCATCGGAACAGTGAAACCATTGAATGCAGCAGAATTTAATCTGAGAATGCACAGCTTCATTCCACCTGTTGCGAATCCCGCAAGAACCTGGTTGATTCCTTGGGCTAAAAAAATTAACAAGGCTTCAGGTGGCAAGATGAAAGTTAAAACCTTTTGGAAAATGCAGTTGGGTGGAAAACCTCAAGCATTACTGGATCAAGTTCGTGATGGTGTTGTGGATATGGTTTGGACTCTTCCTGGTTTTACAACAGGCCGCATGCCACGAGCAGAAATTTTTGAATTGCCCTTTCTTCACAAAGATGCAGTATCATCCACACTAGCTTTACAAGATTACAAGGATAAGCATTTAGGTAAGGAGACTTCGGATTTTCATGTTTTATTGATGCATGTTCATGCTGGGGTTCTCTTTATGACAAAAAAGCCAGTTACAAAGATGGCGGATCTCAAGGGTATGAAAATGCGAGGGGCCAACAGGACTTCCGTAATGTTGCTTCAAGCTCTTGGAGCGGATGGCATTGCTACTCCTTTAGGTCGTATTCCTCCAATGATGTCAAAAGGTGTAATTGACGGTGTTTTGTTACCGTATGAAATTGCTCCGGCTGTTAAAATGCATGAGTTAGGTAAATATTTCACAGACCTTGCTGCACCAGCATCCAGAATGAACACAGCGGTTTTCACATTTTTAATGAATAAAAAAAGCTACGCTAAATTACCTGCTGCTATGAAAAAAATTATCGATAACAATTCAGGCAGAAACATAGCAGAAAAAGCAGGCAGGCACTGGGAAGGGTTAGAAGCACCAAGCAAAAAAGTGATGAAATCTAAAAAGAAGAATAAGTTTTCAACTTTGAGTGCTACAGAATCTGATAAAATCAGAAAAGTAGCACAGGCTGTTTACGGCAAGGTTGTATCAGAGTTGAAGAGTAAGCACGGCATTAGTAATGGTCAGCAACTCATCAACGATGCTCAGGCGATGATTGCTAAATACAGTAAGTAAAGTCACGAGTAAAAAAACGTGACTGAAGGTTTAGAAACAAGCTCCCGGCCCACCGACAAGGTGGGCCGGGCTCTTTACCTCTACTCAGCAGCACTTGCCATTTTTGGCAGTTTTATCATTGGGTTTATGGGTCTTACGGTCACAATAAGCGTAATTGGTCGGGCAACCGGTATCGGTTCTATTACAGGTATATATGATTTAATAGAAATTTGGACATGCACGGCCATCTTTGCAGTGTTGCCATACTGCCAACTCATGCGTGAAAATGTAATTGTCGACTTTATTTTAAGTCGCGTTTCAACACGAATAAAAGCAATTTGTGACGCAGCTGGTAGTCTTATTTTCTTGTTGATTGGTGTCCTGCTAACTTGGCGGCTAATCTATGGTGGCATTGACATGTACAATAACAATGAGTCTTTTACAACGATTGGCTTCCCGCGATGGATTTCTTTCCCGTACGCAACCCTATGTATGATCTTGCTAATAACCGTTTGCATTTACACATTTATTCGGAGCATTTCTGAATCAAAAGAAAACAGATTTTTTGATGATCCTTTAAATCAATCTGATGCCAAATCTCACGGTGAGAATTAAATGTTTGATCTCACAGGTCTAGAATACGGAATTATTGGTTTTGTAGTTCTAATGGCACTTCTAGCTCTTAGAATTCCAATCGGTGTGGCTATGCTTCTAGTTGGCTTGGGTGGGTATGCTGAAATAGCCGGCAAGACGGCATTACTCAGTTATTTAAAAACAGAAGTTTATTATAGATTCTCAACTTTCGATTTATCCGTTGCGCCACTATTTATTTTGATGGGGCAACTGGCTTCTAAAGCAGGGTTATCGCAGGCTCTATTTACGGCAGCACACCGATGTCTGGGTCATTTTCGCGGTGGTGTTGCAATGGCATCAGTTGGCGCCTGTGCTGGATTTGGCGCAATTAGTGGCTCCTCGCTAGCAACAGCTGCAATTATGGGTCAAGCAGCTCTGCCGGAGTTAAAACGGTTTAAATACTCAGGCTCATTGGCAACAGGGTGTCTAGCCGCTGGAGGTACCCTTGGCATACTCATTCCTCCGTCTTTGATACTAATAATCTATGCTGTTATGGTTGAAGCCAATATTGCTACGCTTTTTCAAGCGGCACTCCTCCCAGGAATACTTGCAGCATTAGGCTACGTATTAGTGATTGCAATTGTTGTACGCATTAATCCTGAATCAGGTCCGGCCGCACCAAAAGCTACCAGTAAAGAAAGGTGGAAATCTATCTTAGATATTTGGGGTGTGTTACTTATATTTTTGTTGGTAATGGGAGGAATCTATAGTGGAATTTTTACGCCGACCGAAGGAGCTGGTATTGGCTGTGTTGGTACATTTTTATTAGCCGTTACTCGGGGTGGAATGCGCTGGGAGGGGATAAGGGATGTATGCTTAGGAACTGCGTCTACAACAGGCCTTATATTTCTGATTATTCTTGGAGCAGCTGTATTTAGCGCATTTTTAGGATTTACAGAACTGCCTAATGACCTAGCCGAATTTTTTAAGACCTCAGGCTTACCTCCAGTCACGGTTATAATCATGATGGTCATAGTTTATATCCTCCTTGGATTTATTATGGACAGCCTCTCTATGATTCTACTCACCGTTCCTATTTTCTGGCCAATTATAGCAGCTCTGGATTTTGGTATGCCAGTTGATGATGTGAAACTTTGGTTTGGTATTATTTCCCTCATTGTTGTAGAAGTCGGTTTGATAACCCCACCTGTTGGAATGAATGTATTTGTGATCAGCTCTATGGCTAAAGATGTGCCCATGATTGAAACATTCAAAGGCGTAATACCATTTTTCCTATCAGACGCCGTGCGAGTAGCTTTTATTATATGGTTGCCATCCCTTACGTTGATTTTGCCCCATTTATGGGCACCTGATTAAGTCATCACCTAGCCACACGAATCTCACGTCTGGTTAAAAAAAAATATCCAAGTAAATTACAAGGGTTATCTAATCCGTCACGCTTTAAACTTATTCACCGGTTTAAATTTGTCTGGATCCGGTTTTCGCGGCTCATTTACCCACAATTTTCCATCAGGATGCATTCCAGCTCCATAAACAGCCGAAACCGCAGAACATCGCATTCGGTGTAGCAATCTAGTATCAGCTAGCCCCGCCGAGGGATGGATGCCATTATTGTCATCCACCGCTTTTTTCCACTCAGTTACTCTCGCATTATATATTCTGGGATCATCTAACTGTTTGCAGTTAATCTCATTCTTATTTAAATCAACTATAATATCATCACCCCCTTTTATAAGCCCTATCGGGCCACCAACAGCTGCCTCCGGACCAACATGACCTATGACCAATCCAACTGACCCGCCTGAAAACCGACCATCGGTCATTAAACCAACAACAATTTCACGCTGACGGCAAATTGTCGTGATTCTAGAAGTTGAATCCAGCATTTCTGGCATACCCGGTCCTCCTACCGGGCCCTCATAACGAACAACAATCATATCAAAATTTTCTAAGACCTCTGGTTTTGCTTCAAGCGTATCTAATAGTTGCTGTTCACCATCAAAAATTCTTGCCTTGCCATTGAATATATTTTTTTCTAACCCACCTTCAACACCAGCCAATTTTAATATTGCGCTCGATTCGGGAGATAGGTTGCCACTCAAAACCCTCAAACCACCCGTCTCCTTATAGGGTTTCTTCACATCAAAGATAACCTCACCATCGGGTTCTGGAGGATTTAATCGGTCAATCTGTTCTTTTAACGTTTCACCTGTACACGTAATTGCTTCTCCATTTAGCAATCCGGCATCTAACAAATTTCTAACTAAAACCTGTACTCCCCCAATTCTATCAATATCCACCATAGAATATTTGCCAAAAGGGCGCGCATTAACAATCACCGGGACAATGTTCTCCGATAAATGATTAAATTCAGCAGCAGTTATAATGTCTTCCGTAAACTCTCTGTAACCTGCAGCTCGAGCCAGCTCAGGGGCATGAAGCATGACATTGGTAGAACCACCAATTGCCATAGCAACAATTAAGGCATTTCTAATCGAATCTCGTGTCACAATATCACGTGGTGTTATATTTTTCTCTATTAGAAGAGAAAGATAATCGATAAGTTGATCTGGAAACTCATCTATACGGCATGCATCTTGTGACGCGGGAGACACCATATGGAGTGGCTGCATTCCCAACACGCCAATAAACGTTTGCATCGTGTTATATGTAAACATACCCCCGCAACTGCCAAATCCTGGACATGCATGCAGTGCTATCCGGCGTTTTAACTCTTCGTCATCGCTTCCTGCAATTTGATAACTTGACACAATATCGATAGCCTCACCTGTTTCAGTGTCAACTCCAGGCCTAATAGATCCATCAGACATAATTATAGCTGGCCTATTGTGTTCTAGAATAGCTGCTAAAGTACCTACTGGCGGTTTGTCGCACGCAACAACCGCTATCACGCCCTCCAAACCCGTCGCGCTCAAATGTTCACACAAAGCATCATTGGTTACTTCACGTCCGATAAGAGAATAGCGCATTTCGGATGTGCCATTCCTTATGCCATCTGAAGTGGCAACAGTAAACTCCGGTTGAACCAATCTCATGGATAATTTTCCGGGCTCGACCCCAACTCTATTGCGAAGCGCTTCGTGAATGATATTAACCTTTCTGGCAACGCCCATATAGCATTGAGAATCTCCTTTATTTCCAACTACGCCTATTGAAGGTTCATGAATTAAATTAACATCAGTCCCTAACTCTCGAGCAATACCGAAAGTCTGTGAGTTTCTGCCAGGATTTTTATCTATCAACACTGTTTTAGTATTCTTCATTACCCCTCCAAACATTCTGTAAAACACCAGAAAAACGGCAGGCAGATTTCACTGAAGTCTATAGATAATATTTCATATGGAAAATTAGGCATTTTCTTATTCTAGCACCTATGTGAACAAAAAATAATTACTATTTATTAGTTTTTACTTTAAGTAAGTTATTCATACGTATTTATCTAAGGGTTACAATATTTATCTTAAAAACAAATACATCCTAAGTGCTCGCCTTTGGTATTTTATTTAATCAGTCAAAATTCGACGTCTCTAATCTTTTTATGCGCTCTCGTAGGTCTATATCCAATTGTGCCAACTGTTGATCAAACTTGGCTACACGTTTTAAACGTTCCTGTCGTCTCCCAAGAAATAAATGACCAACGAGATAGCGCAAACCCCATAAACCAATAGATAAGATTAACAAACTGCCAGCACCCATAAGAATGAAAGCAACCATTTGACGATCATAAGATACTTTCGCTGCTGCTATTGCCCCCCAGAATCCCATGGTAATAATTGCTACAGCCCCTATCACTATAATTCTAGTCAGAAATTGATTATCTGTTTTTTTTTCTTGCTCTACATCTAAGATTGCATTTGTAAATTCATGTACGGCCATTTCTTGCCAATGTTTAAAAGATATACCACCTTTATCTGATCTGCCTTCGCGGATAAAATTCTCCAAGCGCTTAACTATTAATTGACCTCGTTGCTTTGGGGTCGGCTTGGTGCCTGAACAATAATTATCAACACCTACGCCAGTAGAATTATATTTAACGCTTTCATCATCTCTTGATTTCATATGCTATGACCATCAATATCGTTTTAATGCCATCAAACCTAACCAAATATATCATCCCGACGCTCATCTACACCTTCGGGATCTTGGTGAATGAGAACCTCGGTATTTGGGAAAGATTTTTCAACCATATACATTACCTCATCAGCAATCTCATGTGCCTCCAACAACGAAATATCCTTTGGCATTTCCGCGTGAAATTGAATGAATGAATTGGCTCCGGAAGACCTTGTGCGCATATCATGAATGCTCAGCACCTTTTCATGGCTTTCAGCAATATCTTTGATACGTTTTCGGTCCTCATCCGGAAACTCTTTGTCCATTAAGACCTCCAATGCCGTTACCCCAATTTTAAATGCGCCAAAAAGCATATAAAATACAATTAGTAGAGCAAAAATTGGATCTGCTATAACCCAATTAAAATTAGCAGAAAGAAAGAGTGAAATAATTACTGCTATATTCACAAGTATATCTGCCCGATAATGAAGCGAATCAGCGCTAATTGCTATGGAATTAGTCTTGTTAACTACATAAGCCTGAAATCCAACCAAAATTGCGGTCAGTATTATGGCAACTACCATAATGCCAATTCCAATGTCAGTATTTTGAACCACACGGGGCTCTAAAAAACGTTCAACTGATTCGAGAAAAAGAAATATTCCAGAACCCGCAATAAAAGCTGCTTGCGCTAAGCTTGCCAGCGCCTCAGCTTTACCATGACCAAATCTATGTTCCTTATCAGCTGGCTGCAACGCATGACGGATCGCAATTAAATTTACTATTGAAGCG
>CAZXGI010000001.1:16210-86109 GCA_964639965.1 uncultured Rhodospirillaceae bacterium | reverse complement strand
TTGATGTAGCCAACAAACTGAGAGAATTTGTTGCAAACCAACCACCAAGTTTAATCAAAATCAAAATAGAGGCAATAATAACCGAAGCATATGTCGCAGCCCGCATTAAACGCGGATAGCTTTTCTGGCTCATTCCTTCGCTTGTTTCTATATTCGTGTCTTTATGCTTCAAATTCAACTAACTTAACCTCTGATTAGTATTTTAAAACTATGGAAAGAGTTTGTTTGTCTGCCAACCTTGATCGTAACGACTATAAACTAGACGATCATGTAGGCGAAATTTTCTTTCGGTCCAGAATTCAACTTTTTCATGCTTAATACGATACCCTCCCCAGAATTCTGGTCGTTCAATTTTACCCGTTTTAAATTTTGTATCGAATTTAGCAACACGCCTTTCTAACTCAAGTTGGCTATCTAATACCCGAGATTGTTTGGATGCCCAAGCCCCTATTTTACTAGCCCGGGCGCGACTTTGAAAATATAAATCTGATTCTTCATCCGGAACTTTTTCAACATGACCTTCGACCCGAACTTCTCGACTCAAAGACTTCCAATGGAAACAAAGCGAGGCGTGCGGATTTTCTGACAATTCAACCCCTTTTCGACTTCCGTAGTTAGTATAAAAAACAAAGCCATGTTCATCCGCTCCTTTCAATAAAACCATGCGTACAGACGGTTTGCCAATTTTATTGGCTGTTGCCAAAGCACAGGCGTTTGGATTACTTGGCTCCAACGAAACAGCTTCTTTTAACCATTCATTGAAAAGATGTACCGGCTCTTCCATCACAGGATAAAATTTATTTTTCAATAGACTGCTATTCCAATTCTTTAAGAAAAACTTTATATTATAGCATTAATAAACATAAACGGAATTTATTTTAATAATAAAGTTAATTGTTTAGAAACAAAAACATACCTTTCGTAAATTTTTTTATAGGGGATCAACAAGAAAATGAAACCTACTAGAATCTTCATCGTTCTAACCCTTACAGTAATTTTATCAGCCTGTGCTGAGAACCAAAACAACCAAAAACAAACAATTGGAACTATAATCGGAGCTGGTCTCGGGGCACTTGTCGGCTCACAAGTTGGAGATGGCAAGGGTAAATTGGTTGCTGTCGCACTTGGAACTTTAGGCGGAGCATTTGCTGGTAGCCGATTGGGCAAAGCTCTAGACGATATTGATCGTTTAAAAGCTAACCAAACTCAACAAAGTGCATTGGAAAACAACAAGGATGGAGAGCCTTCGACTTGGAAAAACCCAAATACTGGAAATAGCGGTCGAGTGACACCCACCCAAACAACACGGAACGAAAGCTCGGGTGAAGATTGTCGAAGATATGAACATCAGATAATCGTAGATGGTCAAAAAGAAATCGTAAAAGGAACAGCATGCAGAAAACCTGATGGCACATGGCGAGTAATCAACTGAAGTAGTGAGATAATCAGTTTGATAACCTGAAATCATTTGTTATAAATCGTGACAGCCTGTGAATAAAATACTGCCATTTGATATTGCTATAGAGTATAGAAAACAGCATAAAATAAACTTAAGTTCTGATGGAAGCGACACGTTACATGATTTGTCATCTTTCCAATAAGTTCTTTTTAATAGTTATTGCTGATCACATTTTTTGGTAATCGAAAAATATATTATGAGGAGTACATGAACAAGTCACCAGGCCTTATGACAGGTAAAAAGGGGTTGATTATGGGTGTCGCAAATAATCGATCAATAGCCTGGAATATAGCAAAGGCTATTTCAAACGAGGGGGCCGAACTCGCCTTCACTTATCAGGGGAAAGCCTTGCTTAAGCGTGTTACCCCACTGGCCAAATCCATCGGGTCTAATTTCATCATGCCATGTGATGTCACCGATGGCTCTAGTATTGAAAAAGTATTTATTGAAATCCAAAGAAAATGGGGCAAGCTAGATTTTTTATTGCATGGAATAGCTTTTTCTAACAAAGAAGAACTTACCGGTAAATACCTTAACACCACCGCTGAGAATTTTACTCAAACAATGTTGATTTCTTGTTATTCTTTTACAGAAATTTGCCAAAAAGCGCAGAAATTAATGACCGATGGGGGTTCCTTATTAACCCTTACTTATGCTGGTTCGGAACGGGTCATGCCACATTATAATATAATGGGCGTGGCTAAGGCGGCTCTTGAAGCAAGCGTAAGATACCTTGCTGAAGACCTTGGTCGACAAAATATCCGTGTAAATGCACTATCAGCAGGTCCAATGAAAACACTTGCCGCGGCTGGCATTGGAGACTTCCGCTATATTCTAAAATGGAATGAATACAACTCCCCACTTCGGCGCAATGTTTCTGTTGATGATGTTGGGGGTTCAGGAATGTACTTGTTAAGCGACTTGTCATCTGGCGTTACCGGTGAAACTCATCATGTTGATTGTGGGTATAATATTATAGGCATGAAAGCCGTAGATGCACCCGACATCACCGTTAACGGCAATGAGGCTTGAGTTGATGGCAAATGTCAGGAAATAGTTTCGGGCATCTCTTTAAATTTACAACTTTCGGCGAAAGTCATGGTTCTGCGATCGGATGTGTAATTGACGGCACTCCCCCAAATATCAACCTAGCAGAAAAGGACATCCAAATCTGGCTAGACAAACGAAAACCGGGCCAATCACGATTTACAACTCAACGCAATGAAACTGATAGTGTGACCATTTTATCAGGTGTTTTTGACGGTAAAACAACGGGAACGCCAATTAGTTTGATGATAAAAAATACGGATCATCGAACAAAGGATTATGACGATATCAAACACGTTTATCGCCCAGGCCATGCCGATTATACCTATCATAAAAAATATACTAATCGCGATTATCGTGGTTCCGGGCGCGCGAGCGCACGGGAAACAGCTAATCGCGTTGCTGCTGGTGCAATTGCAAGAAAAATATTGGGTAAAAATATCAGTATTCGCGGGGCTATAATCCAAATAGGAACAAAAAAAATAAATCGTGATAACTGGGATTGGGAAGAAGTTGACAACAATGATTTTTGGTGTCCGGACCGAGAAAAAGTTAAAGAATGGGAAAATTATCTTGATTCAATCCGTAAATCGGGTTCCTCAATTGGTGCAATCATTGAAATCAAAGCTAGTGGCGTACCTGTCGGTTATGGGAACCCAGTTTATGACAAAATAGATGCAGATATTGCAAAAGCTTTAATGAGTATAAATGCTGTCAAAGGTGTCGAAATCGGTGCTGGATTTGGTGTAGCAGAGCTCAAAGGAGAAGAGAATGCCGATGAAATGTTCATCCAAAAGAAAAAACCAACATTCAAATCAAATAATGCTGGTGGGATCCTAGGTGGTATTTCAACAGGCCAAGATATAATTGCCCGTTTTGCAGTAAAACCAACAAGCTCAATAATAACGCCGCAAAAAACCATAACAACGTCAGGAGAAGAAACAAAAGTCTCTACAAAAGGCCGACATGACCCTTGCGTTGGCATAAGAGGGGTTCCTGTTGGAGAAGCCATGATAGCTTGTGTGTTAGCCGACCATATGCTGCTTCATAAAGCCCAATGTGAATAAAATATACCAAACACATGCCCCAACCCAAACACATCGTTCGAATTCCTATACCTGAAATTGAGGAACTAGATGAGGTTTCTCAAAAATACATGAAAATATGCGAAGAAAAACTCGGATTGGTACCGAATGTTCTGCGAGCTTACACAGTTAATATAGAAAAATTTAAAACATTTACTGCCTATTATAACAAACTAATGTTAGATGAAGAAGATTGTAATCTAACAAAACTTGAGCGTGAGTTAATAGCCGTCGTCGTGTCTTCGGCTAATCGTTGCTATTACTGCCTCGTTGCCCATGGCCAGGCCGTTAGGCAAATATCAGGAGACCCAGAACTTGGTGAGATGATGGTAATGAATTATCGAGTTGCTGAACTAGATAGTAGGACCCGAAAGATGCTAGACTTTGTTTGGAAACTCACCAAAAGACCATTTGATATAAGCGAACTGGACCGAAAATCACTGCGACAAGAAAAGTTCTCTGAACAAGATATATTTGACATCTGCGATACGGCTGCTTTCTTTAATTATACTAACCGTATGGCTCATGGTTTAGATATGATGCCGAATATCGAATATCACAAAAAAAATCGTTAATATCTTTTTACCAAATTCAAAGCGCAAAACCTGAAAACTAGCAGTAAATTGCTGCAATCAAGAATTCGATATTGCCTTCAGCGCCAGTAATTGGACTTTTTTCAACCCCAATTACTTGCCACCCATCCAAACCGTTCAGCCAATATTCTATGCGATTGCAGACAGCCTCACGTAGTTTTTGCTCTCTGACAACCCCTTTACTCCCGACTTGCCATTTATCCACTTCGAACTGAGGTTTGATTAAAGCGACTAATTTAGCACCAGGCTTGGCCAGTCTTAGTGGTGCTGGTAAAATAGTCCTGAGCCCAATAAAGCTAGCATCACAGCTTATGAAATCGACCCTTTCTGTTATCTCTTTGTCCGTAATATACCGAGCATTAAAACGTTCTAACACGGTGACCCTTTCATTTTTTCTTATTTTCCAAGCCAATTGCCCATGCCCAACATCGACCGCATAAACTTTGTCTGCCCCTCTACTTAATAACACATCACAAAAACCACCAGTTGATGCCCCAATATCTAGGCAAACTCTATTTGTGACATTAATCTGAAAGTGCTCAAGTGCGTGTTCTAGCTTAAGCCCACCACGCGATACCCAGGGGTGGTCTCGGCTCTTTAACTCTAGTTTTATATTCTGTGGTATTTGTGCACCAGCTTTATCTAATCGTTTCGAATCGCTATACACCGAACCTGCCATAATTAAAGCTTGAGCTCGACTACGTGATTGCACCAACCCCCGTTCAACCAGAAGTTGATCTAATCTTCGCTTTTGAATTTTCGGCATGGCTACCTTGACTTATGCACTGGCAGGTGTAATTCCGGAAAGAACTTTATCTGTTTCCCCTAGAGCCAATAAAGCTGTTTCTA
Organism: uncultured Rhodospirillaceae bacterium; assembly: GCA_964639965.1. GTDB lineage: Bacteria > Pseudomonadota > Alphaproteobacteria > Rhodospirillales > UBA2165 > TMED23. Next base: position 81,076 of record CAZXGI010000001.1, on the reverse strand, counting down.
CAATATTTGAACGTTTCAACCCGGCTATTTCATACTGTTTTTCGGGTTTTTCGTGATCTATGAAAATATCTGGCAATGTCATAGCCCGAAATTTCAAACCTTTATCAAAAATGCCTGTATTGGCTAAAAACTGCATAACATGGGCTGCAAATCCGCCAATGGACCCCTCTTCAATAGTTATTAATATTTCATGATTTTTTACCAGATCGAGTATCATTGTTTCATCAATTGGTTTTGCAAAACGAGCGTCAGCAACGGTGGTTGACCATCCTAGGGAAGTCAGCTCATCAGCAGCTTCTAAAGCTTCGCGCAAGCGCCCCCCTAGGGTCAATAAAGCGACTGACGTTCCCTCTCGCATAATACGCCCCTTACCAATTTCAAGAGCCAAGCCGTTTTCAGGCATTTTAACACCCAGACCCTCACCACGTGGATAACGAAATGCTGAAGGGCAATCATCAATCTTAACAGCGGTCGCAACCATGTGTCTTAGTTCGGCCTCATCAGAAGCTGCCATCACAATAAAGTTTGGCAAGCAGGAAAGATATGTGATATCAAATGAACCTGCATGGGTTGCCCCATCTGCTCCTACGAGCCCTGCACGATCTATAGCAAACCTTACGGGTATTTTTTGTAAAGCAACGTCATGAATAACTTGATCGTATGCTCGTTGCAAAAAAGTCGAATAGATTGTCGCAAATGGTTTATAACCCTCGGTTGCCATTCCTGCTGAAAATGTAACCCCATGTTGTTCAGCAATACCAACATCAAACGTTCGTTCAGGAAAAACTTTACCAAATTTATCAAGACCTGTCCCCCCCGGCATAGCCGCGGTAATCGCAACAATTTTTTCATCTTTTTCAGCTTCTTGAATAAGAGAATTAGCAAAAACGTTGGTATACGAAGGAGCATTTGGTTCAGGCTTATCTTGTTTGCCTGTTATTACATCAAACTTAGACACTCCATGATACTTATCTGCAGATTGTTCAGCAGGCTCATAACCATGGCCCTTTTTTGTTACTACGTGGAGCAAAACTGGCCCGCTATCCTCTGCATCACGTAAATTTTTTAATAGAGGTAAAAGATGATCAATATTATGCCCATCAACAGGGCCAATATATAAAAAACCCAACTCCTCAAAAAGAGTACCACCAGTAAAAATTCCGCGCGCGTATTCCTCGGCCCGGCGAGCCGTCTCTTCAACCCGACGTGGCAACTTTTCAGCTATCTCTTTTGCAAAGTGCCGAATAGATTGATACGACTTTGACGAAATCAAACGAGATAAATATGCACTCATTGCCCCGACAGGCGGAGCAATCGACATATCGTTATCATTTAAAACAACAATTAGCCTGGAATTTTTTGACCCTGCATTGTTCATTGCTTCATATGCCATACCAGCACTCATTGAGCCATCACCAATAACAGAAATCACGTGTCTTTGTATGCCATCAAGTTCACTAGCAACAGCCATACCCAGACCTGCTGAAATGGAAGTTGAGCTATGCGCCGCACCAAAAGGATCAAATTGACTTTCTGTACGCTTTGTAAAACCCGATAGTCCTCCGCCTTGACGAAGAGTGCGAATACGGTCACGGCGACCTGTCAAAATTTTATGTGGATAAGCCTGATGGCTAACATCCCATATTAGCCTGTCATGCGGAGTATTAAAAACATGATGAAGCACAACAGTTAATTCAACAACACCTAGGCTGGCACCAAGGTGACCACCAGTTATAGAAACAGCATCGACTGTTTCCATACGAATTTCAGCGGCCAATTCCTTCAACTGATCAACTGAAAAACTTCGTATTCCTGAAGGTTCAATAACTCTGTCTAATAAGGGTGTTTTACTATTCTCTGCCACAGCACTTCTCTTCCAAATTTTATCTCATGCTAAAGTAAGTATTAATTTTGACGTTCTATAACAAATTTTGCCAAATCACGCAAAAGATTGCCCCTTTGCCCAAAAATTTCAAGGTGCTTAATTGCCTGATTTATAAGTATCTCTGCTTGCGATCGTGCCCGATCAACACCGAGCGTAGTTATAAAAGTTGCCTTTCCCGCGTCTTTATCTTTGTTAGTTGCTTTTCCTAGTTCTTCTGGTTTACTTTCTATATCCAACAAGTCATCTACAATCTGAAATGCTAGGCCTATATCAAAAGCATAAGCATTTAGCAAATGCCGCTGGGTGTCACTAGCCTTACCAAGAATGGCCCCACACTGGCATGAGCAATTAATCAACGCGCCCGTTTTCATGCGCTGTAGTCGAGTAATTTCAGGCATTCCTAATATATTTTTTTCTGCTACTAGATCAAGCATTTGTCCGCCAACCATACCTTGGGGTCCAACTGCATGGGATATTTCCACTACAAGATCAGCCCGGATCTTGGCTGAATCATGCGTTTTTGAGTCCGCTATTACCTCAAATGCCAAAGTTAACAACCCATCGCCAGCAAGGATGGCAGTGGCCTCATCAAATCTCAAATGGCAAGTAGGTTTGCCCCTGCGGAGATCATCATTATCCATCGCTGGTAAATCATCGTGAATTAGAGAATAGGTGTGTATCATCTCGATAGCAGCCGCAACGCGTTCGGAACACGAACGGGGCACATTAAACAAATCAGCTGATGCTATGACCAAAAAAGGTCGCAAACGTTTACCACCTGCCATCACTGAGTACCTCATCGCTTCAAAGATTTGCGATTCTGGTCCTTCAATAAAAGGTATCAGCTCTAGCAGTGCGGTCTCGGTAGCTGCAACTACGTCAGCTAAGGCTTCAGTAAATTCTGTCAAAAAGACGCCTTAATTGTTAAGTAGAATCAATGGGTTCAGCGGTCACACTTCCTTCAGATCCAACCGCAATCTTTTCAATACGAGCCTTGGCATCGCGCAGTTTAGCTTCACAATGCTTTTTTAGTAATGCACCTCGCTCATAAGCCCCGATCGCATCATCCAACTTATTTGCGCCTTTCTCCAAATTTCCAACAATTTCTTCAAGCTCGGCCATAGCATCCTCAAAACTCATTTTTTCAATATCAGCCATATTTTTTTATTTCCCTAACAACCGAAAAAAATCTTTCGTTTCCGATTAGAGTGTACGCTCCCGTTTAACCTTGGGGCAAACAAAAATGATCACTCTTAAGAAAAAACAGGAGAATACTTATAATTCCATAAGAACCGAGACATGCGCACCAACGCATTCAGCCAATGCTTCTAAGTTATAACCTCCCTCAAGAGTTGATACCAAACGTCCATCGCAGCATCCTTCTGCGATAAGCATGAGCTCTTTTGTAACCCAAGAAAAATCACTTGTCTGCAAATTCAATTGACACAATGGATCGTCAATATGAGCATCAAACCCAGCTGACAAAAGTAATAAATCTGGATTGAATTTTCTTAATTCTGGAAATATAACTTCTGTATAAGCGCTTTGAAACAAATCCGATCCACTTCCAGGTTTTAGCGGTACGTTAATGATATTACCAACCCCAGTTTCTGATTTAGCACCTGTTCCTGGATAAGCTGGGAACTGATGGCTGGAACCGTAAAATAAATTAGCGTCAGACTCAAACATATGCTGAGTTCCATTACCATGGTGGACATCAAAATCAACAACAGCTACTTTATCCAGGCCATAGGTTTTTTGGGCATATTTAGCCCCAATTGCAATATTATTAAAAATACAAAAACCCATTGCTTGTGAGAACTCAGCGTGGTGGCCTGGCGGACGCATTGCGCAAAAAGCATTATTAGCCGCACCACTCAAAACATCGTCAATGGCTGCACAAATACCTCCGACTGCACGTAAAATCGCTTCGCCTGAACCTGTTGATAAAATAGTATCAGGATCAAGTTGGTAACACCCAGTTTTGGGTATTGATTGCAAGATGTAATCAACATATTTGGGGTCATGCGCCATGCTAATTGTTTTTGCCTCTGCAATAGGGGCTTGAACAAGAACTAATTCCTTAAAGTATTTGTCTGCCAACTTTCTAGCAACGGACCTTAAACGATCTGGAGACTCTGGATGGTAAATACCCGGTTCATGGTCTAAACACGCAGAATGCTGATATAAGTGTGTCGTCATATACGTGATTCCTTTACGTCAGTTAACATAATTTTTGCTATTAAAATAATAAATAATGTAAATTCATTCTGCAGACGAAATAAGATATATACCAAATAAAACCTTTTAAAAGAGATTCTTGATTATGCTATTTCGCCAATTATTTGATATTGAATCCTGCACCTATACTTATTTACTGGCAGGTTCTAGTGGAGGAGAAGCTCTGATTATTGATCCAGTTTATAACAAAACTGATCACTATCTCAAACTCATAGATGAGCTTAACCTAAAACTCGTTAAAGCAATTGATACTCATGTACATGCTGACCACATAACGGCCCTCGGCTCATTACGGGATAAAACAAACTGCGTTACCGTTATGGGCAAACAAAGCTGTGTTGACATCGTTTCAATGCGGGTCGAGGATGGCGATACGATTGAAATTGATGGTTTGTGTTTAGATGTAATATACACACCTGGTCATACCGATGATTCATACAGCTTTTATTTGCCGGGAATGGTATTTACAGGAGACACTCTTTTCATTAGGGGTACGGGTAGAACCGATTTTCAAAACGGCGATCCGATAGACGCCTATAATTCACTATTTAACAAATTATTAACACTTCCAGATGAGACCTTTGTCTACCCAGGTCATGATTATAAAGGAGATAGCTGCAGCACAATTGGCGAAGAAAAAGCTTTTAATCCACGCCTCCAGGTAAAATCTGCTAGTGCTTATAAAAAAATTATGGATAATCTTGCCCTACCCAACCCTACGATGATGGATGCAGTTTTACCCAAAAATAAGAAAATCGGGTTTATATATAAGAATTCTGAAATAACTAAGCGCACGATAGATGCCTATGTAGCGATAAAACGCTACGAAAATAAAAAACTTTTATTCTTAGACCTAAGAGAAGATATTGAACGTGAACGAATAGGTATTATCCCAAATTCGGTTCATATTCCCTACAACAATTTGGCCGATTTAATCAAGCCTGGAGGGCTTCTATGTGGCTTGGACAAAGAAACTGACAAACAGATAATACTTTATTGTGCCTATGGTGAAAGATCAGCGATAGCTCTTAGGGAAGCCAGAACTGCTGGATTTAATGCTATCCAGCACCTCAGAGGAGGGATAGATTCTTGGATAAATGCGGATGGTCCAATTAAAAAGATATCGTGAAAAAATTAAGCCGCAATATATCGTTCAATACCATTTTCTTTGATACGCATGATCTTGCCTTCATATTCCAAATATTTAATATGGGCCATTGTTTCGCCAATGGCAAAAAATTTACCATGCTTGTCAAGCTTTTGTGGAAAAAGAATTTTAGAAACCTCCATTCCAGATAATGGTTCTATACAAGCTTCTTGGATAATTTGGAGACGTTCCATATGGTGATCTACGTATTGGTCGAGCCTTTCATGAAGCCCGACGAATGGTGAATTGTGACTAGGCAATACAACGACAGAACTTGGCAGAATACGTAACCTTTTATTGCTTACAAAAAAATCAAGAAGAGGATTAGCTTCCGGTTCATAAGCATGAACCATTATAGTTGGCGTGATTTTTGGGAGAATTTGATCTCCCCCAATCAGCACATTCAATTCAGAGCAGTAAAGACAGGCCTGTTCATGAGAATGCCCTAATCCGATCATTACCTTCCACTTCTTTCCCGCAATTGTTATTTCTGATCCATCGCGTATGCGATTAAACTGATATGGTAAGCTATAATAAAATTTGTCAGCGCTTTCAATATGCGACCAATATTCTTTAATATCTGATTGTTTGCAGCCCAATTGCTCAAGATAATCATAGTAAGATCTTTCATTTTTCATATGGCCTTCTGCAATCATTCGACCGAATGTCCATTCCTCTCTGGTAATCAATAACGTCGCTCCAAATCTTTCCTGGATCCAACCGATGAGACCTATATGATCGGGATGAGCATGGGTACAGATTAATCTCGTAATCGGTTTTCCATTTAAAATATTATCAAATATCTTTACCCAGAGCCTTTTAGTGCGCTCATCATTAATGCCACTATCAATCAAAACCCATCCGTCAGTCTCTTCAATCAACCACAGGTTAATATGATTTAATTGAAATGGTAGAGGCATCCTAATCCATAATATACCAGGAGCTATTTCATAACAGGCTCCTGGTTCGGGGATATAATCTGTCAGATTTTCTATTTTTTGTGTCAAAGAAAAATATGCATCCTTTAAGATTAATTGCGTGCGTGGTTATGTCTAGAATTTATGAAGAAATATATCAAAAAAAAGGCTTTGAAATGTTTAATTTAAGGTTGCTGGCGGCAAACTAAGCCGAATCCAAGCAAGTTCTTGTTTAATAGCCTCAAGGCTAGGCTTATCAGGTGCACTCATAGCTTCATTAATTATTTCACTTTGCATTTCAGTTGGGAGACGCTCTAAATTTTCGAGAAATAAAAATTTGATAGAAGGACGGATTGTATCCGAATTTAACAAATTCAAGATTAAACGCTTTCGAATATCAACGCGTAGGTTACCTGCTTCAGAAAGCTCAAAAAATTCGGTAACAAAAGTTCGCGGGTTTAAGCTGCCATCAATAAGCTGCCGTAAATTCTCCTTTAGAGCTTCAGTATATCGCTTACGACTAATCGCAACAAATTGCTTAGCATTACGGCGCACTTTATTTATGATCTTCGGATTAAATGCGCTCTCTGTCACTAAACCAACACATTGCCTAACAACGCGGTGTTTTGAGGTTTGGCCTAACATGCCAAATACCTCTGTGACAAGCGGTGTGCGTTCTGAAATTACACTCATTCGCACGACAGCTGAAACCGACATTGGTGAATCCGGATCACGTGTGGCAACCATTGCTAAGGGCAATGGGTCTTCCAAGACTTGTAAATCAATGTCAGGGTTGAGCAAATGTTCAGGCATCAGTAACTTTTGATCATTATCTGGGACAATCAATGGTTGTTGATTTTGATATTTTTCCTTCAAACTAAGAGCAAGATCTAAGCCTTCTTGCGTAAACCCCAGTTTATTTTTGGGGTTTCCCTCAGAAATACCCTCGTTATGCTCCAAATAATCCAAATTAGTTTTGCTGGTCATAAATTCACCCTCTTAAGTTCACCGAATAATCTGACGGAAAACATTGTACCACATTCACTTTGTCACTTTATTTTTGTTATTTTTTATAGTGGAGATAATGCCCTAAAAGTATTTCAAAAGTATTTATTTTTTGATTCAAAAAAAAATTTATTAATTCTACCTTTTTAGGTTATATATTGACCCTATTTTTTGAATATTGCTGGGGCTCTCCATATGCATTACATATGCAAGGAATGCTTGTTTCAATTTGACAAAGAAATTAACAATAGGCGTTGTCCAAAATGCAATTCTCCCCGCCTGCTTGCTCATCTTGAATTAAACACACTATGTATTGCCCATATTGACTGTGATGCATTCTACGCAAGTGTTGAAAAAAGGGATAACCCAAATTTAAAAAACAAACCTGTTATTGTTGGTGGTGGCAAGCGGGGCGTAGTTGCAGCGTGTTGTTATATATCTAGAATCAAGGGCGTACGCTCAGCAATGCCAATGTATAAAGCTTTGGAAGCATGTCCAGATGCTATAGTTATTTCCCCCAATATTAAAAAATATTTTAAAGTTGGACAGCAAATTAAAAACCTGATGCGCGAGACGACACCACAAGTTGAATCTTTGTCTATAGATGAGGCTTTTCTTGATTTAAGTGGCACTCAAAAACTCCACGGCGCTAGCCCAGTCAAAACACTAGTAAAATTGGCGATTCGCATCGAAACCGAAATTGGTATAACTACATCGGTTGGCCTTAGTTATAATAAATTTCTAGCTAAAACAGCTTCTGACATAAAAAAACCTCGAGGTTTCTCAATTATCGGCCGGGCAGAGGCAGTTAATTTCTTAGGTCCTCGTCCCGTTGGTTCGATATGGGGCGTAGGCAAAACGATGAGAACCCGACTTGAAAAAGATGGTTTGATAACAATAAATCAACTGCGCCATTTCTCCGAGCTAAGCCTCACCAAAAAATATGGTAAGATTGGAAAACGCCTATTTCATTTCGCTCGAGGTGAAGATGACAGAAACGTTGCACCAAATAATAGGTCAAAAAGTATTTCAAAAGAGACCACATTCAATAAGAATATCAGAACAAAAGAACAGCTGCTCCAGCGACTGTGGCCGCTTTGTGAAAATGTATCACAACAACTAAGAAGAAAAGAGCTGGCAGCGCGGACAGTTACTGTAAAACTTAAAACCAGCAACTTTAAGACATTAACTCGTTCTAGAACATTCCAACAACCTACTCAGCTGGCAGAGATAATTTATCAAGAAGCTAATCTTTTGTTAATGCCCGAAGCGAATGGAACCTGGTACCGCTTAATTGGCGTCAGCGTTAAACAATTTGCCCGACCTGAAGAAGCAGACCATTCGGATCTTTTGGACAATAAAATTGAGAAAATCGCTGAAGTTGAGAATGTGATGGAAGTAGTCCGAAGAAAATTTGGTCGACCATCTATAAAAAAGGGGCGGGCTTTCTTAAAGGATTAAACTTCCTCATAACCGAAGACCAAAACACCAAACGCCTTCTTAACGCTGCATATAGTGCAACAGCAAATTTTTTAAAATTAATTATTTTGATTCAACTTTTATGAAATTCAGTACAGTATTGATTGAATTCTCCTGAATATATTTTAGGCCATCATAAGGTGTTCTTTTCTCCATAAGAAGTAAGCTGCAGGTCAAAACTATAAAAAATTTCATTCTTTTTATGTTGGGAGATTTGATTTTCAATTAATGCCGAGGCCTCCGCTATTTTGATGATACTAGAAAAAGAATCCCGATATTCCTGGCAAACATCCATACCAGTAATAAGACGATATAACGCACAATCTTGACCTGAAACAAAAGAAAGGCCGTGATCCGTCAGTGATTTTTTAGTAGCAATGTAACTAGCTCCATCAATGGCCCAAGATACAGCTGACACACTAGCGGGCATAGAGCACCCACTAAAAGAAATTAATAGAAAAATTGAAACAACAGACGGCAAGATTCGCCGCATAAAAGCCCCCTAATTGTAATTACGATGTGATTAAAAATTATTATTCAATCATAAGTTAAAAATTTATTGACAAATTCAAATGAAACAAAATCAAATCCATTGTGAGCGTATTTATCTAGACTAAGCAATTAGAAGATATGTGAAAACGACCATCTCGTTATTGGGTATAACAGGCGCCAATCGCCACATAAATCAACACCTATATAAATTACCACGCTCGCTCTAGTTTTTTTTCTATTCAAATTTAATTTTGTTTTCCTTCGTTTTTGCTTTAGGCAAATCAGTTTTAATATGCAATTCTTTATAACGTTCCGGCGAAATTTCAATAGGAGCCCGCATTAATAGGTCCTCCGCCTGCTGGGTCATGGGGAATGCAATTACTTCTCGTATATTTGGTTCATCAGCTAAAAGCATTACAATTCTATCAATACCCGGAGCTGATCCACCATGAGGCGGGGCGCCAAACTTAAAAGCATTAAGTAAACCGCCAAATTGTTCTTCAACCTCGTTCTTAGAGTAGCCAGCTATTTCAAACGCTTTATACATTATATCGGGACGATGGTTCCTTATCGCACCAGATGATAACTCAACACCGTTACAAACGATATCATATTGATATGCCAATATATCCAATGGATCCTTTTTCTCGAGAACTTCCATTCCTCCTTGTGGCATAGAGAAAGGATTATGGCTGAATTCCACCCTACCCGTATCCTCATCCTTCTCATACATCGGATAATCAACAATCCAACAAAATCTAAAAACCCCATCTTCAAGCAACCCCAGTTCCGTAGCAATCTTCATCCGGGCGAGTGAAGCGAAAGGGGAAAATATTTTTGGCTTACCCGCAACAAAGAAAACTGCATCCCCGTCAGAAAGACCGAGTTCCGTTTTAATTTGTTCTGTCCGTTTTAAACCGATATTTTTAGCTAGCGGCCCTGCACCCTCACTATTTCGAAAGAAAATATATCCTAGGCCAACCTGACCCTCTCCCTGTGCCCAAGAATTCATCCTATCACAAAAAGCCCGAGAACCTCCATTTGGAGCTGGTATCGCCCATATTTCTGCTGTTGCGTCATTTTCAATCATCCCAGCAAAAACTTTAAAACCAGAACCCGCAAATATATGAGTAGCATTCATCATTTTAAGTGGATTACGGAGGTCGGGTTTATCCGTTCCATACAATTGCATGGACTCATTATAGGGAAGTCGAAGGAAAGGAGTTGATGAAACTTCTCGCCCTTTTGCAAACTCTTGAAAAACACCTCGCAGCACCGGCTCAATAGAATTTAGTACATCATCTTGAGTCACATAAGACATCTCTATATCAAGTTGATAAAATTCACCTGGCGAACGATCGGCGCGAGCATCTTCATCCCTAAAACAGGGGGCTATTTGAAAATATTTATCAAAGCCAGATATCATTAACATTTGCTTGAAAATTTGCGGGGCCTGGGGTAGGGCATAAAATTTTCCTGGATGAATGCGACTTGGAACTAAATAATCACGAGCACCCTCTGGCGAAGTCGTTGTTAAGATTGGGGTTTGGATTTCCATAAAACCAATTTCATTCATCCGACTACGTATTGAAGCAATAACGTCACTCCTTAATTTGATATTCTGATGTATTATCTCGCGACGAAGATCCAAAAAACGATAACGCAAGCGAATATCCTCAGGAAACTCAGAATCTCCAAACACTTGCATTGGTAACTCCTGTGCTGGGCTCTCAACGTTGACCTCTTCAATCTTAAGTTCAATTTCACCTGTAGATATATCGGGATTGATAGTCTCCGGAGATCGCTTTTCTAGTAACCCAGTTACCGTAATAACACTCTCAGGCCTTGAATTTTCGAGTTTCTGAAAAGTTTTACCTGTATTTTCAATGACAAGTTGAGTGATCCCGTAATGATCTCTAAGATCCACAAAAAGCAAATTTCCGTGATCACGCTTTCGATGTATCCAGCCAGAAAGACGCACTTTCTCACCAGTATTATCAATCGTAAGTTCGCCACAAGTATGCGTGCGAAAAGGATGTAGGACGGTATTTTTCATTTTTATCAGTTCTATTTTATACTGAACAATTACAAACCAAAATAGTGTATTAGGCAATCTCCCAACGCTTTTGGCCGCTGGTTTTACTTGAATAAGAAAAATTTACAAGTATTTTAACCGAATTACTTGATTCAAGAGAATAAATAAGTTTGCGGGCCCTCAGATATGTTTGGTACAATCTATTTATTAACTATACGTAACCGAAATTAAGTAATTTGAAATTAAATTATAAGATTAAAATATAAAATCCCTTGCTAACAAACCTAATTTCGATGCCTCGTTGTAGGTTAAATGGCAAAAGAAAGGAAAAAAAAATGAGTTTTAAATATTGCCTCTATTCTGATATCCATGGCCAAATAACCCAATTGGATGCCGTTGAGGCACAAGTTGCATCAGAAAATCCTGACAAAGTAGTCGTGATCGGTGATCTTGTAGGCCTAGGACCAGAACCCGAAGTTATAGTCCAGAGGATGATGGACCGACCGGAAATTGATCTAATTGTTGGAAATGTTGATCTTTGGGTAACACGCAAAGTTTGGGAAACAACAAAACCAAAAAGCCCTCACCAAGAGTGGATGTTTCGTATGATGGAACAAACACGCAAACGGCTAAATGATGAACAAATCCAATGGTTAGACAAAAGACCATTTTCCATGACATACACTCCAGACTTGGGTCACGATTTTCATGTTTTTCATGGCACACCATATGATATTGGCGACTCGGACGCTTTCCCATTTCGTCTTACGGACGATGAAATCTCAGAAAAACTGATTAATTACAACTACGATGTAATGGCGCATGGTCATATACATGGACCTTCTGTTCGAAATATAAAGAATGGTGATAAGGTTAATAAACTCGTTTGCGCCGCTGCCGTTGGTATGAGCTGGGATGGTGATCCACGCCCTTCTTATGCTGTTGTCGAATATATGGGTGAAGGCAAATGGGATTGTCGTGTTGAACGTGTTGAATGTGACACAGAGGCTCAGGCTTCCTTTAATGAAAATAGTTGGATAGAGCATGGAGAACGTATCGCAGGTATGATACGCTCAGGTACATTTTGGAACCCAGATCATATGCCACACTAAAAAGCTTTTTTTCAAATAATGATGGGGGGGTGCGCTTGCTAGACCCCCCTTTTTCCTTATTCTATGTCCCATGGCCTCAAATTGGGAAAATCAAATTAAAGCACAAATCAAGCGTCGTTATTCACGACAAATAAAAAATAAAGGCCTAGGTTACAAAAACCCTAAAGAATTAGGTTATCCTGTTAATCTCATAGACAACCTTCCTCCAATTTTAGTAACACAGTATTCCGGTTGCGGTTACTTATTTGACAATATTTACTTTGACGGGACTGAAATGGTACTTGACCTTGGATCAGGGATAGGTCTGGATAGTTATATTGCCTCAACTTTTATCAGCACTGGGAAAGTTTTCAGTCTCGACATGACATATGAAGTTTTATCGGACCACAACACCCATAAAATAAATCCCATCTGCGCCGATATGGAGTATCTGCCAATAGAAAACTGCTGTGTTAATATAATTCTTGCTAATGCCTCATTTAATTTATCGATAAATAAAGAAAGAGCCTTCAATGAGGCCTATAGAGTTCTCAAAAACAGAGGTCGCTTGATTATGCGTGATATAATTAAGGTTAAAGAACTACCCCAAGAAATCCTTATAGACCCACTTTCATTCAACACGTCTCTGGGTGGAGCTATCGACGAACTCTCTTTAAAATCAAAACTTGGGAAAGCTGGGTTTGTGGATATTATTGTTTCCGACCGTCAAGCTTTTTCGTATGTTGAGTCGGTAAAAATAGAAGCAATGAAACCATCCAATCTTCCGGATTTTCCTATCCAACGCAACAATGAGCTTTAGCTCCTAGAAAAAAGGATGTATGACATTTTCTATGTCAATAATTAAAGATTCTATTTCTCTTGCTGAATTCTGTAGACGTTTGTCGAAATCAGAATACGTCACAGTGGACACAGAATTCATACGAGAGAAGACATACTGGCCCCAGCTTTGTCTGGTTCAATTAGCCAATGAAAGAGAAGCTAAAGTTATCGACGCCAAAGCCAAAGATATAGATTTAACGCCACTTCTTAAACTAATGGAGAACCAAAGCGTTATCAAAGTTTTTCATGCGGCGCGGCAAGATCTCGAAATATTTTATAAGCTAGCAAAAAAATTACCCAATCCTATTTTCGACACACAAGTGGCAGCCATGGTATGCGGTTTTGGTGACTCAGTCGGTTATGAAACCTTGGTAAACAATATAGTCGGAGAATCAATTGATAAGTCATCTCGATTTACTGACTGGTCGGTCCGGCCTTTGTCAGAAAAGCAAATCGCCTATGCGTTAGGAGACGTTACACATCTGCGAATAATATATGAAACACTAAAAGACCAGCTCTTTAGAACTGAACGTGAAGAATGGCTCAAAGAAGAAATAGATAAATTAACGGATGAGCGTATTTATCTTGCTCCTCCGCACGAAGCTTGGCGCAGATTAAAGGTGCGCAATCCAAAACCACGTATTTTGGCAATCTTGCAAGAGTTAGCAGCGTGGCGAGAGATGGAAGCTCAAAAACATGATTTACCGCGCAATAGAATATTACGAGACGAAGCGCTTATTGAAATTGCCCACCAAGCGCCATGCACTACTACAGATCTTGCCCGAACTCGTGGGCTTGGCCAACGTCTAGCTAAAGGTCCCATGGGTAATAATATTCTAAAAGCCGTTGAGACTGGCACGAATATTCCTGAAAACGAGTGCCCTTTTTTACCACGTCGATCAAATCTCCCGCGCAATATAGGACCTGTCACTGACTTACTAAAAGTTCTCTTGAAAATGAAGTCTATACAAGAGAATGTCGCTCAGAAACTTATCGCAAGTGGGAGCGACATCGAAAAAATTGCGGCGTATGGCGAAACAGCAGGTGTACCAGCCCTGACTGGCTGGCGGCGACAGTTATTTGGCCAAGAAGCAATTAATCTTCGTGATGGTAAACTTGCTTTGATTATCAATGGGGAAAACCTAAAACTAGTTGAGTTCAAGGACAAATAGCAGAAGAAATTAAATCAATTCCGCCCTAACAATTCAACAGACCAACTAATACATAAAACGATTTTTCGTTTCATCTGTTAATAAACAAGATGCTGAGGTCGATTTTAATGTTAGTTGCTCAAATTCAATACTTTAACTTCGATCACGACGGCCAAACAGATTATATTGATTTCTTTAGTTGGTCGAATATTATAAAATATTACTAATTAGAACTAATAAAATTATCTAAAATAAATAATTTGAACTGTCGTTGAATCACACTTAGGCAAATTATGCTAGAGTATTCTCAATTGAAACCATGGATTTGGTTATCAACCTGGACAATGCTTATTGTCACTGCCCTATACTTCAGACCCCTAATGCCAGTGGATGAAACACGTTACCTATCAGTAGCATGGGAAATGTGGCTGAATAAGAATTTCCTTGTGCCGCATTTAAATGGCAATACATACAGCCACAAACCCCCCTTATTGTTTTGGATAATAAATATTGGATGGGGAATTTTTGGGGTTAATGAATGGTGGCCTAGATTAGTTGCTCCGCTTTTCGGCTTAGCCTGCCTATTTCTAAGCAGTATCACCTGCCGCAAATTGTGGCCACTGTCTCAAGCTTATTTTATTGTCCCGATTGTCTTATTGGGTACATTTTATTGGGGCATTTATACAACCCTAACTATGTTTGATCTGATCATCACATTTTGGGCTTTAGTTGGCATTATTGGGCTGATCAATATCTGGGAAGGCCATGGGCTTCGTGGTTGGGTTTTGTTCTCCTCAGCTATTGGTTTAGGTCTATTAGCAAAAGGCCCTGTAATTTTTGTTTATCTTTTGCCATCAGCATTATTCGCTCCTTATTGGGCTATTAACGGAAAACCCATAAACTGGATATATTGGTATATGCAAATAATTGTTGGCATATGCGCCGGTATCGCTATAGCGTTGCTGTGGGCAATACCTGCTGGCATAGCCGGAGGAGATGAATATCAAAATTCAATTTTCTGGGGTCAATCTGCCGGACGTATCATAGAATCATTTGCACACCGTGAACCTTTTTGGTGGTACGCCGCAATAATACCAATTTTGTTATTACCCTGGTTATTATGGCCAACTCTAATTTGTAAATTATGGACTAATTTTCATAATAAAAAAAAGGTTAGGGATCCCGGTATGCGCCTAATGCTGGTCTGGGCCGCTTCAACAGTCGTCATACTTTCCTGCATCAGCGGAAAACAACCTCATTACCTGTTACCTATGTTTCCCGCTCTTGCCATCATGGGCGCAATCCTTATATCAAATCTAAGTGAAAAAGAATTGATACTCGGACACTGGGATCTTCTTCCATATACAATATTCTTTTTCTTATTAGGGCTAACGGCTTTATTTGTGCCAGAAATAGGACATTTTTTTCACCTTTCCGAATGGTCAGCTGAAATTAATCGCTGGTGGGCATTACCATTGATTGGATCTGGAATTATCATGATCATAAAACCTCCAGAACAAAGCTACCAGCGAGTGCTTTTAATTTCGATATTGTGCCCTGTTCTGATTATTTCCTCATTGGGTCTTCTCAAACCGGTGTTATCGAAAGGATACGACCTTCGACCTGTTTCTACCTATTTAGCTAAAGCACAACGCCAAGGTTATGTTGTCGGCAACTATGGCAAATATCATGGCCAATTTCACTTCTTGGGAAAATTAGAAGAACCTATTTTCGAAACAGGTGATGGGAACATAAAAGAGTGGTTATCCAAAACACCTCGGGCAAAAATCATCTCTATACATAAGAAAATAAATGAAAAACGACCAATACCCAACTTTGTGCAAAGGTACCGTGGAAAATATATATTTGTTTGGGATCGAACGACTGTTATGAAACACCCGAGTGCGCCTCAGAGAAATGAATAAAATAATTATTATTACTCTAAATCATCAAGCACCTTCCGAGCCAATACCATGGTAATTCGTCTTTTCTCTATCAAGGCCATTGTATTAGCACGCTGAACAAATTTTCGTGCTGACTCAAAAGAGCGTTCCATCCTTTTCATAATATAATTGATCACATCAATTTCAACCTTCACTTGTTGATCTGAAAACAACTTTATTAATACCGCTTTAATCAGATCATCATCAGGCATTCCAATGCCGATTGATTGCGCAGCTTTAAAACGTGATGAAAGGTCAGCTAGCCTAAAATCCCAGTCTATAGGGGGACTTTCAGCCGTTATTAGCATATAACCTCCGATAGAATTTATATAATTGTACAGATGAAATAACTCTTCTTCATTAGTTTTCAAAAAAATATCAATATCTTCACCATCAATAACAAAATTTTTTTGAGAATTAATTGAGATTGTTGAACTTGAGTCTTTAATGGTCGCCAGTGTGAGCTGAAGTGCTCCTGTCATTGCCATAAACACGTTGCTAAGATGAGTTTTACCGCAGCCAGGTGGTCCATATAAAATAAGCAACGGTGTTGTCCAATCCGGCCATTTATCAATCCAGGCAACCGCCTCTTGATTACTTGGAGCTATTAAAAAATCATTACCACCTAAAGACGGACGATGTTCAAAATTAAAAGGGAGTTGACTATTAAGATTCAATGTGACCCATCACTATTTGAAGAACCCGTATAAAGAGCACTTTTTAGATAAAGGGTTATCGAAAATCGCACAAGAACCCCTATAGTCGCCGCGACCGGTACCGCTAACAACAAGCCCGTAAAACCAAACTCTGCCCCTCCAACCATTAAAGCAAAAATCACCCAGACAGCATGCAGCCCGACCTTTTCACCTACCAATTTAGGTGTCAGAAACATGGATTCGATAACTTGGCCAACACCAAAAATAGCTATCACTAAAACCACCGGAATAAATTCGCCGTATTGAAATATTGCGATTGCCATGGTTACTGCCATTCCTATTAACATGCCAAAATATGGAACAAATGATATTAAGCCTGTGGAAACCCCCAATATTAAACCAAAATCAAGGCCAATAATAGTTAAGAAAAAGCCATAAAATGCAGCTAAAAAAAGACATACGGTTCCTTGTCCACGCACAAAACCTGCAATTGTCAAATCAATATCTTTAACAATAACACGGATGCTTGGGGCAAAATCACGTGGTAACCAGTTATCAACTTTCTTGACTATTAAATCCCAATCACGAAGTAGATAAAAAATGACAACGGGAGTTACTAAAACAAGGGATACTCCGTTAAATATAGCCAAACCACCATGCAGAATACCTTTTATTATATCACCAAACCACTGAACAATCGGGCCGCTATAGGGATTTGAAACACCTGATAATTCTTTTAAATTTTCCGAAGCCAAACGTGAAACAAAAGCTTCCTTAAACGGCGCAACCCATTCCTCGAAACTTCCAAGCAACAAAGGAACTTTATCGAGGAAACCTATAAATTGACTCTGCAACAAAGGAAATAATAACAGTAAAATCAATATTACAACTGCAAAAAATGAAATGATAATGAAGACTGTTGCAGCTGTTCTTGAAATCCCTAATTCTTCCAATTTATCCACAATAGGATCTAAAAAATAAGCAACAGCGATACCCACCACAAAAGGCATCAGGATGCTGCTAACAAAATAAATCAGCAATACCGTGATTATCGAAACCGCAATCCAAATCCAGTACAAATGCCTTTTTGTTTCACTCATGTCTGCCCCCAGACTCCGTATTAGCGGCTCGCATGCCCCATATACCAACATAAGCGGCACCAGAAATTATTGAAGTTACAGCGACCACATAAACCATTATCTCTATAATCAGACTATCAACAATTGAATAGCCGTGAAGGCCCAAAATAACTGTTACCAAAAAAAATTGTGCGGCGGTGTTTATCTTACTTATTAACAGGGGTTCCATTGTAAGGTTTTCGTGAATGAGATGATAAAGAAAGGCCCCGACAAGAATTAAGCTATCCCTAAAAACCACCAAAAGCACTAGCCAAGAATATAAGTAGCCAGCCTGTCCCAGCGTTATAAAAACACTTACTAATAGAGCTTTATCTGCTATTGGGTCAAGATAGGCTCCAAGTTCTGTTTGCAAATTAAATCGCTTAGCTATGAAACCATCTAACGCATCACTTATGCTTGCAAAAACAAATACCCAAAAAGCTATAAGAACCTGATTATTGATAATCAACCATACGGTCATAGGAACACAAAGCAACCTTATTAAACTAATTAAATTTGGGATATTTATTCTTATTCCATCTTTGCTCATTTTTTCTTCACATTTTCTTTAGAAATCGATTTAATGGGTTTTAGATCCCTTAACACCCAACTTCCTTCTTCCTCTTTTAATTTCATGTCTAACTGTGCCAAAGCTAATTTTAATTGATCGACCCCACCAATGAAATGAATATTTAAACGAACCTCGCTGCGAGAAAATATAACCAATTCTATATTCTCAATGACCGCTACTTTTTTTAATCGACTTTTAAGGTCCACCCATTCTCCTAAATTGTTAATAGGATAGCTAACAGCAACAACACCTATATCTTCAAACTTAAGTAAATTATCAGATTTCCACAATTCTTCAATTTTAGCATTAACTTCATTTGCTGAACGTTTTATAAGAACTCCAATAGTTTCCATTTTATTTGCTTTAATCTGCATTGAAAAAACATGTCTAACAGTATCTTTTCCGTATTTTGACACTCGTATCTTAAGAACGGGGGTTCCTTGCAATGTCGAACTGAGGTTTGCAAATACCACTAAAGTTTTTGCAACCTTGTATTTTTTTGCAATAGCTAAAAGACGTTGTGCATCACCTTTAATAGCGAGTTCAGCGCTTATAGCCGCAATATCGCCCAAATCACCATCCCCAAAAACCATTGGAACCAAACCAGATGCTCGCATTCTTTTTCTTGTTTTTGTTATTCCAACATTACCTATCCAAGCCTCCCGCCATGGATTAGGATCATCCCATAGGAAGACAGCTCCGGCTAATTGATAAACTGGCAATACCAAAATTGGCTTACTAATTGTTTCTGCAAACTGTATATCGTTATCGCGCAATAATTTACGAATATCATCTGGTTTGAAACGAAAAGTCAAATCAGCTAGATAGCGAATTTCAGAATTCTTTTCATTCTTTACGGCAAAATCTTTGACATAGGTAGAGATCTGCTTGCTATTCAATACAGGCAAACGTTTATGATCGATTCGCAAGGTTAAACGTTCCAATAACAAATTAAAGGCGGTATTTTCCCCCCTTGATAAGGCTTTTTTTCGCGCAGCCGAAGCCGTTTTATCGGTTACATCAACGTGTATGTTTGCGATTGTAAAAACGTCTGGCGATTCATTTATTGCCTGACCAGCTAATTCAGTAGAAAAAATAAATCCAAAAAAACTACATAAAATCAAACACGTAGCTAAGAAATTTCCCGAACGGGCTATAATCCCTATAGCATTTGTCCTGCTCATTTCTTTTTACCTTCTGCGTTAAAACCCACTATAAAAAAGACTAAGTTCTGTATCCGCTCTAAACTGAGCGTGATTAAGTGTGTTCTTTCTATTCTTATTTAGTTAACTTAACACTTTAGCCCGCCGGTAAAAGGGTTTTAGCATTATGGGGTTATAAGAAATTTCAATCAATAACAAGAGAACTGGCCTTTCATATAAAAATTCTGGTGTAGACATCGATGCTGGCGAGGATTTGGTCAAGGCAATTAGGCCCTTAGCTAAGTCTACAAGCCGCCCAGGTGTCATTGGAGATCTCGGCGGATTTGGTGGTCTTTTCGATCTAAAAGCTGCTGGTTATAAAGACCCTGTATTAATTGCAGCGACGGACGGCGTCGGCACCAAACTCAAAATTGCTCAAGCGGTCGGCATCCACAATTCTATAGGAATTGATCTAGTTGCAATGTGCGTAAATGATCTTATTGTTCAGGGTGGAGAACCACTTTTTTTCTTAGACTATTTTTCAACAGGAAAACTTGATAATGTTGCTGCAACTGAGGTCATTAGAGGAATAACTGAGGGTTGCTTTCAATCAGGTTCCGCATTAATTGGGGGTGAGACCGCCGAAATGCCAGGCATGTACTTACCTGGTGAATACGATCTAGCTGGCTTCAGCGTTGGTGCAGTGGAACGTGAAAATCTACTTCCAAAAGATAATGTTGATATAGACGATGTCATTCTTGGTCTTAAATCTAATGGACTGCATTCCAATGGCTTTTCGCTAGTTCGTGAAATTCTCAGTGCCGAGCACCTTAATCTTGACGAACCTGCACCTTTTGATAAAACACGAACAATTGGTGAATCGTTACTTGACCCTACTCGCATTTATGTTAACAGCTGCAGAGCAGCAATTGAAGCCGGTGGTGTTAAAGCTCTGGCTCATATCACAGGTGGTGGATTGCTTGAAAATATCCCCCGCATTTTACCCAAAGGCCTTGGAGCAAATCTATACTCAGAAAAGTGGAAACTCCCAGCTATCTTCTCATGGATTTCAAAAACGGGGGTTATCAGTCCTAGCGAAATGGCTCGCACGTTTAATTGCGGAATTGGCATGGTGATTATTACTTCACCAAATCGAGTCCAGGATTTGCAAAATATACTCCATAAAAATGGGGAATTAGTATTTCAAATCGGCAAAGTTGTCGAACTCTCTAGAGGCGATAGCGTCGTTATTCACAATCATGAAGATACGTGGAAAGATATGTAGCTATGAATTCTAAACTAAAACTGGGAGTGTTAATTTCGGGCAGAGGCAGTAATCTCCAATCTCTTATCGACGCAACAAAAAAAGATGATTTTGCTGCTGAAATTGTAATCGTAATTGCGAATGTCCCAAACATTATGGGACTGGAGATAGCAAAAACAGCAAACATACCGTTTAAAGTTATCGATCACAAAAAATTCAATGGGCGTGAATTTTTTGAACAAGAACTCCATTGTGCATTAACTGAGGCTAAAGTTGAACTTGTCTGCTTAGCTGGTTTTATGCGTATCTTAACAGATCATTTCATTAATCTTTGGTTGGATAAAATTATTAACATACATCCGTCACTTCTACCTTCTTTCAAAGGTCTAAATACCCACAGTCGTGCAATCAAATCTGGAACAAAATTTTCAGGCTGTACAATACACTTTGTTAGCCCTGAAGTGGATGCTGGACCAATAATCATCCAAGCTGTTGTGGCTATCAAACAAGATGATACCCCAGACACATTGGCAAGCCGTATTCTAATCGAAGAACATAAAATATATCCCCTTGCAGTCCAACTAATAGCCTCCGGGAACTTCTTGATTGAAAAAGATCGCGTTAGATTAAAAAACTCGGTTTCACCGGGCACAGTGCTAATTAATCCTAGTTAAAAATCATTTATTTATCGACATAGAGGTATAACAATAAAAATCTCTCCCAAGAAACTCCCCGTTTAAAATAACGAAAATGTTATATAATAAAGGCAAAAAATGCATCTACGAAATTGGCAACAAAAAATCATTGATAATTTTCCAACGATCATAAAACAAAATCACCGGTTTATACTGAAGGCTCCGACAGGGGCAGGGAAAACTGTGCTTGCCAGCGAGCTAATTGAAAGATTTTACAAGAAAAAGAAAATTATAGTTCTTTGCCATCGACTGGTATTATTGGAACAACTTGAAGAGGCCCTACGCGCTAAACACAATGTTCGAAAATTAGAAGTATCAGATACGGGGTCTGCATTTGATGATTACGATGTTTTATTATCTACCAATATGCGTGCAAAGAATGTTTTGGCGGACGCCATCCCAAAAGCTGACCTGATCATTGTTGATGAAGCCCATCGAGTTTCTCCAAACGGAACTGGTTATAAGCGGATCATCGATGAATTCAATTCAAACGGAAAAAAAACAGCTCAATTCATTGGTTTGACGGCATCACCTGAACGTCGCACGGGAGACCAAAGAGACCAACTTAATCTGGCATTCGATGCTATCATTGATTGTGCAAACATTGAAGACCTGATCAAAGAAGGTGTCCTAGTTAAACCGGAATATCGAACTCATTTTGTACACGACCTAGATTTAGATGCGATTGATATCAGTTCGGGTGATTTTCCTGTAGCTTCATTGGCTCCAGCTATCATTAAGTCATCAATGATAGATTATGCAATATGGAGTTATAGAGAAGAACGAGTTAATCTCTCAACAGAACCAATATCAGCGTGGTTTTGTGCTGACATTAGTGTCGCTGAAGCTACTCTAGCTGTTATTCAAGAATCAGGCATTAAAGCAGCAATTGTAACCGCGGGGACACCAATCAAAGAACGAATGAAACTCTTGAACAGTCATGAGAACGGTGAAATAGAAGCTATGGTTTCGGTTGGCGTTCTTGCTGAAGGCTGGGACAACCCGCATTGCAACATAATTGTTCATCTGAGACCCACTCTATCAAAGGTTTTATGGGGGCAATCGGTTGGAAGGGGCCTACGCTCAGCACCAGGAAAAGAAAAATGTGTTGTAATCGATGTCAGCTCTAACTGGAGTACATTTGGCCCGGTAGAAAAGCTCGAATGGAGTTTATGGAGCCATCGCCGTTCATATATGCAGTTCATGAACCGCTTTAATTGGATTGGTCAACAACAAGATGGTGAGGAAGATGACGAAATTTATTTACTTTGTAAAAACGAGATGCCCAGCGGCACAAGATGCTCTCTTATTTACAAAAAAAATACATTTGAAAATGATACATGCCCAATATGCGGGACTTATGCCGCAATCGACATTTATAAAGAGCAGAAGTTGGATAGTTCATTGAATGAAAATAAACTACATAATTTATTTTTTGAGAGAGTTCCCCTAGTATACAAAGAAATGAATATCTCAATATGGAACAACCTTGGTTCTGCCGCTTGGAAATCAGCCGAACCAAAAGAACAAGTTTTTTTAGCATTTTGCATGGCATTTAAAGAAGTTTCTGGTGCACCGACGCAATCTGAATCAGATTACTGGGATGCCGCTCTAACAGCAGAGGCTCTAATTCGATCTTATTTAGTTGAAAATAAAATACAAATAATAAAACAAGAAGATTTTGATCTATCAGATATTGCTGACGGTATGTTTGCAGGTACAAAAGTAAGAGCATTAAAAGCTAATTATGGTATTTCACTCTGCGGCGAAGTATTTGAAACACACAGCGGCCCAGAGTGCGAACGCAAATATCAAAAGGCTATTAAGATTGCCGAGCGACTAGCTATGATCGGTTGCTCTTCGCGAGATAACCTTCCTTATTTCAACGCCAGTGATCACTTGGATTCGCTCTAGTTCTTATGAATTCCTCCGCTTATTTCCCCAAGTCTTCTATAGTAGCTATAAGCGCAGGAACGACAAACAAAATCAATAAAGTGGCAAAGCCAAGACCAAATACAATTGTGATGGCCATCGGTATTAAAAATTGAGCTTGAATACTTTTCTCAAATAAAAGTGGCATTAATCCACCTATAGTTGTAACCGTGGTTATAACTATAGGTCGCAAGCGATCACACGAGGCCTCTACAATGGCCTCAAAAAGCTCAACTTTTTTTAATTTTTCATCAATTGTTGTAACTAAAATTATTGAACCATTGATAATAATACCAGATAGACCTATCAATCCTACCATACTCAAAATAGTTAAAGTGTAACCCAAAATCCAATGGCCGAATGCTGCTCCTATGAAACCCATAGGAATAACCGCCATTACGACAATTGGCCGAATGTAACTAGCAAATGCCCAAGCAAGCACAATATAAATCCCAGCGAGCCCTATCAATGCTCCAAGCTTCATATCAGCGAAAGTTTCCTCTTGCTCTTCAGCTTTTCCCGAAAAACCAACCTTTAAACCGGCACGATCAGCTATTTCGTTTACACCGTCACGCTTTATAGCAGATAGTATTTTGTTAACAGAAGTAATTGAAGCATCTATTTCAGCAGTAATGGCAATCTGCCGGATCCCCTCTTCTCGCTTGATTTTAGCAAAACCAACCGCTTCTCGTGATGAAATTATTTGTTGTAGGGGTATTTCCTGACCGGCGGGGGCTCTAACATGAAGTGTTTCAAGAACCGCCGACGTCACCTCCTTTCGAGGGTACATTACTCGAACAGCGACTTCTTCATCCTGGCGTGCAAATCTCTTCGCAATTTTCCCTTCAATGGCATTGCGAAGTTGCCTGCCAATACTCTCGGTTGAAAATCCTAGTGATCTTCCTCGCTGATTAACGTTCAAAATTGTTTCTCTTTTGCCATAGGGCAGATCATCTTCGACATTACTAACCCCCGGATACCGCTCAAGTATCTTCATTACATGATTTGCTACATTTTTTAGTGCATAAATATTAGATCCCATCAACCTTATATCAATATCCCGACCCGGCGGACCACCCCTCACTTCTTGTATGGTTAACGTTTTTAAACCCGCAAGGTGTCTCACCTCTGCTCTCCAAGCCTCAACAAACTGCATGGTTCTAATGGATCTTTTGTCCGCGGTAAGAAGCTCTAATTCTAGACCCCCGGTCGTATCTTCAGGAACGTTGGACAAAGGCGAATTCATATTACCCGAAACCTTGACGCCCACTTTGGTCATAATCATCTGAATGAGATTATTATCCTTGCCAGACAACTTCTCTGCTGAAATATAAGCTGCTCTCTCCACCTCCTCCAACATTAAGATCGTCTGATCGCGAGGGGTCCCAGATACCATTTTTACATTAACGACAATTTTGTCAGATTCTGGTGTAGGAAAGAAATTGAATCCTATTCTACCTCCGGCGACGAGACCAACCGCACTTAAAAACAACGCAAACGCCAATGCTAAGGTCGCATATCTCCATTCAATACTGAGTACAACCAGCCTTCGGAATTTGATATCCCTAAGATTCGCAAACCAACTATCAAACCAATTTCTGAATTTCTCATATGGCTTGAAACCAAAACTTTTGATCCTCATGCCATGATTAAGATGGCCCGGAAGCACATAAAAACATTCCAACAAACTCGCGACCAATACCGCGACAATTACTAATGGAATAGCAGCAATAACTTGACCAATAATCCCTGCTATCAGTATCAAAGGCAAAAAAGCACAAATAGTAGTTAGAGAAGCACAGACAACCGGCGCCGCCATCCTTCGAGCACCTAAGATCGCAGCGCCTAATGAATTCTGACCCATTTGCTTATGGTAGTCCGCATGCTCACCTACCACTATCGCATCATCCACCACGATACCGAGAGCCATAATGAGCCCAAATAAACTTATCATATTGATGGATTGTCCCGTCGCTAACATCACGCCTAAAGTTGCCATGAAACAAATGGGAATGCCTAACAAAACCCAAATTGCTATTGAAGCCCGCAAAAATACAAACAAAATTAGGGCAACAATAATCAATCCACTGATGGCATTTTTCAATAATAGACTAATTCGCTCATCAAGGAGATCAGTCGCCGAGCCATACCTCTCTACGTTTAAATTCGCTGGCAATAGTTTAGTGGTCTCTCTAAGAAAGTCATCCACTTTAGAAGCAAGAACAAGAGCATCGGTGTCCAAAGCACGCATCAGATGCATTTCAATCGCAGGAGCACCCTTTCTTAAAGCAACGGCATCTGACTCCTTAAACTGCTCAGTTACACTGGCAACATCATCAAGATAAATTTTACGCCCATCGCCCAAAGATTTAATTTCCATCCGACGCAAACCATCCGCATCAGTGAGAAGCCCCAAGCTTCTAATTTGCCGCAACCCCATACCCACATTACCGGACGGAAGATCTAAGGAAGTTACTCCAATCTTGTTGGAAATATCACTTAACGTTATATCAAGACGCCTTAATGTTTTTTCTTGGGCTTCGACCCATATCTCTTGATCACGACTCCCAAACAGTTCTATACGATCAATTCCCCTAGCAAGTAAATCATCACGAAATTCTTTAGCATAAGCCTTTAGCGCCAACTCAGAAACCTCTCCAGAAACTAATAATTTACATATCGTTTCATACCTAACCATGCGCTTAATTATTGGTTTCTTAGCGTCAACTGGTAAAGTTATAATTCGAGAAACAGCGGCTTCTACATTCGAAAGAGCCGATTGCATTTCTGCTCCAGCTTCAAATTCAATCAAAATTGAAGCGATGCCCTCAGATGAAGTTGACTGAACTTTCTTTACAGAATCAAGAAACCTAACTTCTGGTTCGACCAACTGGATAATATTTGTATCTACGTCTTCGGAGTTAGCTCCAGGCCATTCAATAGATACCGTAATCACGTCAATTCCAAAGCTAGGTAGAAACTGTGAATTCATCTTGATAGTTCCCCAGATCCCAACAATAATCATCAAGAACATTATCAAGTTTGCTGCCGTTGGATGTCTCGCGAATAAAGCTATCGGCCCAGATTTTATGATCGGCGATTCTTCATTTTCGCTTTCTTTAGTCATCGAGGCTCTACCCTCAAGCCATTTGCAATTTTTGGAAATGGTCGCGTAATTACAATTTTATTTTGCAGTCTAGAACCGCGTATCAACACCGAATTAGGCCCTTTATAAACTAATTCAACGGTTTTCTCTTTAACTCGTCCCTTCTCAATTATAAAGATTGCTTTTCCACCCACTACAGCCGTATCCGGAACCCGAGCTACATTCTCATACAATCGTGATGGAATTTTAACTTCAACAAAAGCTCCGGGCCGGAGAGCTGTGGTCAAATTTATTTCAGTCAACCGGGCATAGACATCAATACCACCGCCCGTAGTATCAATTTCTGCACCCACTCGCTCAATGACAGCTTTATAGGCAATATCCCTGCCTCCAATACTCCATATTACATTTATCTCTTTTCCAATTAGTTCAGATCTTGCAATGCTATCAACAGCGAGCTTACCTTTATTTTTGATCAATGTTGAAAAAGCACGTTCACTTAAACGAAATTTGACCTCAAGGCGCTTGGCTTCAATTAACCGTGCTAAACGTTCACTGGTACCAACTCGCTGTCCGGTCGAAACGTCTGTATTCGCTAAGAACCCATCGAAAGGAGCCCTTATAACCGTCTCATCCAGATTACGTTTAGCCAATCTTAATGCGGATTTTGCTCTCATCGCCGACGCTTTTTGCTGATTTAATTTATTTTTTAACCTTAGTTTTACTTGTTGCCGAACAGCTAAATTCTTTGCAGTATCATTGTAAGCTAGTTCCGCGTCATCAAGAGATTTGCGAGAACCAGACCCCTTCTTTACAAGCCTTTGGCGTCTCGCGAGATTTCTTTTGCGTAAAGATAGTTGGGAAGCAGTTATTTTTAGCAGTTTTGTCTCATATTTAATCTCACCTTCTATTTCAGAAATTCGAGTCAAAACTTCATCCAAGGCTGCCCTACTATCTTGGACTTTCACTTCATAGTCAAAGGGGTCGATTTTAGCCAAAAGTTGGCCTTTTCTTACAATTGAACCCTCAAAATAGTCTGGGCCAACTTCAATAATACGACCAGCAACCAAAGGCCGCAAATCAGCCTGACTTCCAGCAACAATAGTGCCAAATTCTCTTATCAAAGGGCGCATGCTCGATGCCTTGATGACCTGAGTGGCCACAGGCCAAACTTTCTCTTTCTCAGGTTCAGCAATTACCGTAGGGGCGGTTAAACGCAATAAAATAAAGATAGCAACACCAAGAACTATAATTAAAAGTGCCAAAATTATATGTTTGAAGTTCTTGTTTATGTTCATAAATACAACTCGGTACCTGTTTTTTCTTATTTAACTGATTATGCCCAGAGATACGAGCATATTTTTTGTTATGGTTTAGTATGATTTCGAGGAATAATTCGCGTTTCACCAATTTTAAAGATCCATACTTTTTTTTCAGGAATGTTTAGTTTCTTCGCGCCTTCTTTGAAACGCTGAAGTGCATCCGTTGGCGTGTCATCTCCTAATAGCAAGGTTCCCCAATGCATCGCCAAATGATTTTGAGATCTTAAATCATGTCCGATACGAATGCATTCTTCCGGTATACAGTGAGCACCTTGCATTATAACCCGGGGCAAAAATGCTCCTATTGATAATAAGGATAGATCAAATCCTCCAAATTTCTTAGCTAGTTCTTTGTAAATGGGGCCATATTCGGCATCTCCGCCAAAAAAAACTCGGGTTCCGCTTTCTCCCTTTATTGCCCAACCAGCCCATAACGTCTTATTGGCAGAAAACAAAGATCTTTTTGACCAATGTATGACAGGTAAGGCCGTAAACATTATCTTTGCCTCAACTACTGATTGCTCCCAATCCAATTCAATCACCTTTCCGTAACCGAACTCCTTAAAATATTTTCCAATTCCCAATGGAACGATAGCGGTTATTTTGCCTCGATTAGGAATTGCAGCTATTGTAGGTAGGTCAAGATGATCAAAATGATCATGAGAAATTACTACAAAATCAATTTGTGGTAGCTCGTTAATATTTAGAGGCGGCTCTATATAACGTTTTGGGCCAAGTGGCGGGATTGGTGATGCGTAATTAGTAAGCCAAGGATCAGTTAAAATTGACTTCCCATCAATACGTAATAAAGCTGTCATATGGCCGAGCCATGTAACTGTGTTACTTCCGCTAGTGCGCTTTAATTCAGCAATTATTTTTTTCTTTGGCAGCACATGATCAAATGGAATTGTGGGAGAATCTCTGAACATTGTTTGAAAAGGTCGACTTAAAAGCCATGGCAAACGTGCCAACCATGTGTTCTTTTCCGGACTTCCCAGAGGATTACGAAACCCTTCCGTTGTGTGATGCCAAGGTTTACCAGCCCGACGCTCGACCTCTGAACAGCTCGTAATCAATATTATGCATAAAACATAGAACGCAAATCTGCATAAATACATTGGCGAGTGATCGTTTTTCTTATTGCCATTAAAACTCAAAATTCTGCTGCCTATAAGTAAAGGAAACTACTTTTTAACCAGCAATCTCTATCTGAGAAAAGAAATAGCTAATTTCTTCAACGGCCGTTTCTACTGCGTCTGACCCATGAACTGAGTTAGCCTCAACACTTTCTGCAAAATCTTTACGAATTGTTCCTTCTTCGGCATTCGCGGGATTCGTTGCCCCCATAATTTCACGATTTCTTGCAATAGCATTCTCACCTTCGAGGATCTGAACAACAACGGGACCAGAAATCATAAAATCGCACAAATCGCCAAAAAAAGCCCTATCTTTATGAACAGCATAAAAACCTTGGGCCTGGTCAAGTGTTAATTGAAGCCGCTTTTGAGCTATGATGTGAAGACCCGCCTCTTCAAATCTCGCGTTTATCTGACCGGTGAGATTACGACGAGTAGCATCTGGTTTAATTATTGACAATGTTCGCTCTATGGCCATTGCCATGAACCTCTTTAGTTATTTTAAAAGAATTTTTAAACACCGGCAAACTGCCGAAAAAACGAGTGCTTATAGCTTGATCGCGCTCTGCTGGCAACTAATTATTTACTACAATTCGAAACACCTCTTCTCTTTCGCAGGAGGGGTTGACGTGTTACATCCAACTTAA
This sequence comes from uncultured Rhodospirillaceae bacterium, assembly GCA_964639965.1. Lineage (GTDB taxonomy): Bacteria > Pseudomonadota > Alphaproteobacteria > Rhodospirillales > UBA2165 > TMED23. Next base: position 51,261 of record CAZXGI010000001.1, on the reverse strand, counting down.
TGCTGCAAATCACCCTGAAAAATGAAATTCTTTTTTTTCAATAATTCTCATGTAATATAATTTTTACGAAATTTTATTTCTAGGTTTTAACTAGTATTAAATAATAGGAAATTCGAGATGAGCCTACCAGAAAAATTCGCCGGGGTATTAACCCCTGTGATCACGCCATTTAGAGAAGATTTTTCTCCTGATGCTAAGCGCCTTTTCAATCAGTGTGAGTGGATGTTATCACATAATGTAGGCCTCGCTGTATTTGGCACCAATAGTGAGGCAAACTCGCTCTCGACGAATGAAAAAGTTGAGTTGCTTGAATATCTTGTGGCTGAGGGCATCGACCCAAATCGAATGATGCCTGGTACAGGTTGCTGTGCGCTCTCAGATAGTATTCGGCTAACCAAACATGCTGTACGATTAGGTGTTGGGGGCACATTAATGTTACCCCCGTTTTATTATAAAAATGTTAGCGACGATGGCCTTTTTGCAAACTTCTCAGAAATAATACAACGAGTTGGAAGTTCCGAACTCCATATTTACCTTTATCACATTCCAAATGTATCAAACGTACCTTTGAGTTTGAATTTGATCGAAAGGTTAATTAAAGAATATCCAGATACTGTTGTTGGCATCAAAGATAGCTCTGGCGATTGGGATCACACCAAAAGTATGCTAGATGCCGGTTGGGACGACTTCCGTGTATTCGTTGGAGCTGAGACATTTTTGTTAGATAATATGCGAAACGGTGGCGCGGGCTGCATTTCAGCAACAGCTAATGTAAATCCTGCTGCTATAAATAATCTATTTAATAACTGGCAGTCAAATGAGGCTAATAGGATCCAGAAAGGACTCAATATTGTTCGCGATATATTTCAAGCCTATCCAATGATTCCGGCACTAAAAGCTGCGACCGGTCTCTATAGCGAAGATCCCACATGGTTTACAGTCCGCCCCCCACTTATTCCTCTGACCTCCGCGCAAATGTCACACCTGTCTCAAGCGCTAAAAGACATAGACTTTGAAATGTTCAATAAAAATCAATTTCAATAAAAAATAATTTTCTATTGGCTTTTTTCTTGCCATTTACCTTGCCAATTTTCCTGCCAATACTTTAGCTGATGTCCGGCTTCTTTTAATATTTTCCATCGCTTCCTAGCTGCCTCCACAGAGGCAGCGTCGTTGCCGTTAAATAAATCAAAACACCGCTCAAATTTTGTGACATCAGGAGCCTCGACACCTCCCACCAAAAATATAAAATTTGCTCCATTTGGATTATCCAAACCACTAGTCAACCAGATTGGCTGGTGTTTAGCATATTCATCTCTCTCAAACCCATGCGGTATCCAACTTTCGCTGCGTTTTGTCCAAAGTGCTGAACTTATAGACTCCATCAATTCAGCAGAACCAGTGCGCACCAAAGCCTTCTTATCAGCTTCAAGTGCACGCTCGAGGAGCTTGGGAAGCGTACCTTCCAAAGAACTTTGTTGTAAATGATAAAAAGAGACATCTGTCATATTGTTAAACAATACAAGATTAAATTAATACACTCGAAAGCAAAAAAAACACTTAAAGCTTGGGATCCTAATAAAAATTATAATAATTAAATAACAAATTATTTTTCATAATTATTAGCTACTAAACGATCAAGCAAACGAACGCCAAAAGCCGTTCCTCCCTTTGGTACCGTGGGTGTATCAGATTTAGACCAAGTAACCCCTGCTATATCCAAGTGAGCCCAGGGTGTCTTTCCGACAAAACGCTGAAGAAACTGGGCTGCTGTTATGCTACCAGCACCTCGACCACCAATATTTTGCATATCAGCAATTTGTGAGTTAATCATTTTATCATAAGCATCACTCAGAGGTAAGCGCCATAATCTTTCCTCGACATCCTCACCCGCCTTAATTAGCCTTTGGGAAAGTTGGTCGTTATTAGAGAATAATCCGGCGTGATGACTACCAAGGGAAACAATTATAGCTCCCGTAAGCGTGGCAAGATTTACCATAAATTTTGGCTTAAATCTCTCCTTAGTATAATATAATGAATCAGCCAGAACCAAACGCCCTTCTGCATCCGTATTCAACACCTCAATCGTCTGTCCCGACATAGAAGTGACGACGTCACCGGGTCGCTGAGCATTCCCGCCAGGCATGTTCTCGACAAGACCAACAACTCCCACCGCATTAACTTTTGCTTTACGGCCAGCAAGTGCTTTTATTAAGCCCATAACTACACCTGAGCCACCCATATCCCATTTCATATCCTCCATCCCAGCCGAAGGCTTGATCGAAATACCGCCGGTATCGAATGTAACCCCTTTACCAACGAAGGCCAGTGGCTGGGATTCTTTTCCTTTTCCTCTCAAACCACCGTTCCACTGCATAACGACTAATCGGGATTCACGAACACTTCCTTGTCCAACTCCAAGCAAAGCCCCCATTCCTAGGCGCTTCATCTGAGGCTCCCCAAGAATTTGAACTTTAACACCTATTTTTTCCAATGTTCTTGCTTGCTTAGCCAGTGTATCTGGATAGAGGATGTTTGATGGCTCGGAGACCAAATCACGAGTAAAAAAAACACCATCTGCAATTTTAGCTAGTCTGGCGTATTTTTTGCGGGCATTATCAAATCCCGAACAAGCAATAGAAAGCGTTCTAATTTTTGGCTTATTTTCTGGCTTTAATTTTGTCTTATATTTATCAAATCTATACGAACGTAAATTTGCACCGAATGCAATTTCGCTAGCCATTTCTACAACATTCGATTTTGCTTCAGCAATAGGGTCTAAAACAACTGTAACCAAGCCTTTTTTTGCCTGCCGCGTACCAGCATATATCCTTCCGCCAAGTTTTTGCATCTCAAGACCAGTTATTTCTGTTGCCTTACCGAGACCAACTATCATTATAAGATCAAGTTTAGTATCTGCTGGGGCAACAATTTCTAGTGATTGTCCTTTTTTACCCTCAAAATGACTTCCTCTAATTGCCCGTGTAAGAGCACCTCCGACTTTTTTGTTTAATTTAGATGCGGATGGCGTCATTTTACCGTTAGAAAAGGCCGTTACAACTAATATACCAGTCGCTGGAAATCCTGGTTTTACAAATGATATTTTCATGGAATCCTCTTTAAGATTATGTGGACCACAATTCTAATAAGCCAATGTAACGGCCGACAGAATAATTAAAAGACCTAGTTTAAGATAGTCTGATATAAAGTTAAATTTTAATGTTTAACTTCATTAACAACTTCGGCTCTATTATAATCTCCCAGTAACCATAATAAACCACCAGGGAGCGAAAATATAATATTTAGTAGGCCAAATAGTACAGATACAACAAATGCATCTCCCTCCAAAACTCCGACAAGTGCAAAAGCACCCACCATTGCGCCTTCTCTAACCCCCCAACCTGCAATAGAGATCGGCAAAGTAATAAATAAAATTACAGGAGGAATTAAAACCAGACAATCTAAAATTGACACATCGACAGACAAAGCATAGAACGTAAAATAAGCAAGCATAGCAATCAAAATATTTCCAGAAATCCCTAAAATAATTGCCTTGGAAGCATGTTGCGGAGATAAAAAAAGTCTTTTTGCATCTGATGCTAAATGTAACAAACCCCTAATAATTGTCATAGCTTGTAGCCGCTTTGGTAAGCGATCTAATAACAATAGAGCAATAATTCCAAACATCGACATCACAGCCAACAAAGGAAATAAAAATTTAGACGGATCATCTTCAATACGTGCTAATAAGAAAGGTTGGCTTAAAATAACAAGAAAGATTAAGCCTAAAAACGCTACTGCTCTTTCCAGCATTACACCGGTAATGGCGCTCTTTAATTCGATACCTGTCTTTCGGACCAAATATATTTTATAAGCATCTCCCCCAATGGTTGAAGGGAGGGTTTGATTGAAAAAATAAGAAATCCAAAGGATCTTGAATGCCTTGCCAAACGATAAATCTGCATAGATGGCATTCAAGACTATCATCCAGCGGACAGTATTATTGAATAGTAACGCAGCGAATATTAAAACGGCACCAAAAATATACAAATAATTAATATTATCAAATCTATCAACCGCAGAGCCAAGCTCAAAATTCGATATTAAAAACCAAATCAATGCGGCAGAAACAATAAATTTTAGGGGAAAAAATAAAAAATTCTTATTCATAAAATTCTATGGCACCTTAGCTAGATTTATAGTGGTCACAATCTAAATCAACTCTCATAACAAAATTTGATTAAATATTTTTTAGAGTTGATCAGTGCAAGAAAAGACAAACCCTATATTAATTAGTAAACTCAATGACCTTTCGTTTGCGCCCCCATGTCCCTGGAAGACCATCAAATATGCCTGAACATCCGGCACCACATTTTCGACACTTACCTTCTGACGTCAATCCCCAAATCGAAAGTTCATACCAGTCTCGTCCAATTAAAGTTTCACCGCATTTATGACAATAAGTGCTAGATCCATTAAAATCGTGGATGTTACCAAGATAGACATAACGGAGCCCATGCTTTTGTGCAATTTTTTGTGCTTTGAATAACGTATTTGGTGGAGTATTTGCTTTATCTAACATTTTCCAGTCAGGGTGAAAAGCTGAGAAATGCAAGGGAACATCGGATCCAAGTCGCTCAGCAATCCATTCACATTCTTCATTGATTTCCCGATCTGAATCATTTTCACCTGGAATCAAGAGCGTAGTTATTTCAAACCAGACTTCTGTTTCATTTCTAAGATATTCCAAGGTGTCTAAAACTTCATTTAAGTGCCCCGAACAAACCTCCCTATAAAATCGTTCAGTAAAAGATTTAAGGTCAATATTAGCCGCATCAATATGGCGAAAAAATTCTGCTCGAGGAGTTGGCAAAATATAACCAGCAGTAACGGCTACTGTTTTTATGTTTTTTTCATGACAAGCCACCGCAACATCGATAGCATATTCTATAAAAATAGTGGGATCGTTATAAGTAAAGGCTACACTCTTGCAACCTAATTCTTCAGCGATCAAGGCTATCTTTTCAGGGCTTGCGTAATCAGCCAATTTATCCATCTCTCGTGATTTTGAAATATCATGATTCTGGCAAAACTTGCAAGTTAAGTTACAACCTGCTGTACCAAATGAAAGTACTGGAGTTCCAGGCAAAAAATGATTGAGAGGCTTCTTCTCAATTGGATCTATGCAAAAACCTGAAGAACGTCCATAGGTTGTTAGGACAATTTCTTGATTCTGACATGCTCGAACAAAACAAAGACCACGTTGGCCCTCTTTCAGCCTGCATTCACGCGGGCAAACATCACACTGAACGCGGCCATCGGCAAGTAATTGCCAATATTGAGTTTGATGGTTCATAATTATTTATAAGACGATCAAAAACATAAATTAAATCTGCAGACACCAAACAAAACAAGAGAAGAGTGTCAACACTGCTCTTTTAACAATTTTTAATTTTATAACACATTAAGGGTACACAACTAATTGAAAAACTGAAAGTTATTAAAACTAGTGTCAAAATCAAAATTAGATGTTATTTTTTCCATAAGGTTTTGTTGAACTCTAATTTCAAGAATCTAAATCATGCCTTTAAATACCGTTATGCAAAATATTCGTCCTCCAGCTATTGCTGGAACATTCTATCCTAGCAATCCGCATGAACTGAAGGTTACAGTAAAGTATTTTTTAAATGAGGCCGAGAAATATATTGATAATACGACCATTATTCCTAAAGCTATTATCGCCCCTCATGCAGGTTACATTTATTCTGGCCTAACAGCAGCGGCTGTATATAATCGACTAAAGCCAGCTCGTGAAAAAATAAAACGGGTTGTCATTCTAGGCCCTTGCCATCGTGTCGCTACTAAAGGCCTAGCTCTTCCAAGCGCTGAGATATTCCAAACTCCTTTGGGTGATGTGCATATAGATACAGATGCTATAGCAAGTATTAAAGATCTAGACTACGTCGAAATTTTTAATGAAACTCATGCAGAAGATCACAGTATTGAAATACACCTCCCCTTTTTACAAACGATTCTAGATAGCTTTAAACTGGTACCCCTAATTGTTGGTGATACAAATCCTGAAAAAGTTGCTGAGATATTAGATATTCTCTGGGGCGGTCCTGAAACCTTAATCCTTATTTCATCAGACCTTAGTCACTATTTGAATTATAATCAGGCTACTTTACTCGATAGACAAACATGTAAAGCCATTGAGCAAATGAACCCAAATGCCATAGGACGAGAGCAGGCTTGCGGACGACATTCAATTAAGGGCCTTTTAATGTTGGGAAAGGAAAAAGGCTTGGTAGTAAAGATTGCAGATATGCGAAATTCAGGTGATACGGCCGGTACTAAGGATAGGGTTGTGGGTTACGGATCCTGGTATTTTGAGGAAAATTACGGTGAGAATAATAAAAATAAAGCTGAAGCAGAATCCGCAATGTCTGACATCCTTGAACAACATGGTGAAAAACTGCTACGGTTAGCTGCTTCGGCTATATTCTCACAATTGCTACATCCTGAGACCAAAAACTTTAAGCTACCAATACTCAACGAAGTCTTAACTGATACCGGTGCTTCATTCATAACCCTAAGTAAAAAAGACCAATTACGAGGGTGCATAGGCTCATTACAAGCTACCAAACCCCTAATTAAAGATATTATTGAAAATGCTTGCAAAGCGGCCTTTGAGGACCCTCGCTTTCCGAGACTTACACTAGAAGAAGTAAGATCAGGGGATATTGAAATATCCATATCAATTTTAAGCTCACAAACACAAATATATTTCTCAAATGAAGCAGATCTACTTTCGAAACTTCAACCCGGTATAGATGGAATCATTCTAAAAGAAGGGACACAATGTAGGAGCGTATTTCTCCCTTCCGTATGGGAGCAAATTCCTAGTCCTAAACAATTTATCAACCACTTGAAACTCAAGGCTGGTTTGCCTGAAGACTACTGGTCCAACACAATTGAAGCGTGGAGATACACCACTAAAAGTAAATCATCTATCAACCTACCGAGTGATCAACCACTTTGGCCCACAAAAACGCTGAAAATAAAAAAATAGTACAATTAAAGAATAGTTTTCAAAAATTTAACAGAAATGCACCCAATTGAAACCCCTGATTGAACACATTTTAGACAAGCGAAATAAACTCTATCTTGCTGTGTTATGGATGGTCGGAACTTTGGCCTCATTTTCAACCATGGCGGTGGCAGTGCGTGAATTAACCAACACTATAGATTCGTTCGAGATCGTCTTCCTAAGAACTTCTGTAGCGCTCACCGTCACTTTAGTGCTAGTGATGTTTAATGGTTGGAATTCTATTTCGACAAAGAACCTAGGGTTACATATATTTAGAAATACTATACATTATTTTGGAAATTTAACCTGGATCATTGGCGTCAGTTTGATCCCATTAGCTCAGGTCTTTGCTCTTGAGTTTAGCATTCCTATTTGGGTTGCCATTTTTGCAGTTACTTTTTTGAAAGAGAAACTAACAATAGGAAAAATAGTTGCTATTTTTTTTGGTTTTTCAGGGGTTTTAGTTATCCTTCGCCCTGGGCTAATTCCTATTGATTACGGTTCATTTGCGGTACTATGCGCGGCATTTTGTTTTGCTGCGGCAAACGTAATCACGAAATCATTATCCAAACATGATAGTCCCCTAACAATTCTTTTCTTAATGTTTGTTATGCAACTACCAATTAGTGCAATTGGAGCTTATTTAAATTGGACAACTCCGACATGGGGAGATTGCCCTTGGATACTCTTGGTTGGCACGATGTCTCTCACAGCGCATTATTGTATGACTCGTGCTATAATTCTGGCAGATGTGACTGTTGTTATACCCATTGATTTTATGAGAATGCCTATAATCGCATTAGTTGGATTTTATTTATACGATGAACCATATTCGATCTGGATATTTTTTGGCGCAATATTAATTTTTACTGGCAATTACTTTAATATTTACCGTGAACGGCGAAAGATCTAGGCCCAAATGGGTTTATTGCTGTAGCATTAGCTAAATAAATTTGTTAAACGCATAATGAAATTATAATAGAAATCTTTCGGAGCAATAATAATGACGCTTAATATCCGTCGCATTATTACGTCCCACGCAACTGATGGCAAAGCAATCGTAGGTGCTGATGAAATAATGGGAAATATACAGCAACTGCGTTCGGGCAATTTTGAAACATTACTCTGGGTCACAGAGGGGTCTCCTGCCGATGTAAATGGTAAAGATCCAACTGCTACGCCTAGAGATATTGAACCCCCAAAAACTGGATCAATATTTCGAATTCTCGAGTTGGTCCCTGGCAAAGAAGCATATATGCACCGCACAAATACAATTGATTACGCAATATGTCTCTCCGGCAGATGTGAGATGTATTTGGATGATGGAGACAAAATAGATTTTAATGCTGGTGATGTTATGGTTCAACGTGCGACAATGCACGGCTGGGCCAACCCTTTCTCAGAACCGTGTCAAATTGCATTTATTTTAATTGGCTCTAACGCACCCACCAAACACTGGCATGAGGATGCAGAGAAAGCTATAGGCTAAAGGAATTTTTATTGCCAACAGATTTCTCAGATAATTCTATCAAGTTGCTTCTTAAACTAGCCAAAGAAGCAGGAGATAAAATTCTTGAATTCTATCAGACTGATTTGCAAGTCCGTGAGAAAATAGACAAATCCCCTGTAACAGAAGCAGATAAAAAGGCCGAATCTATAATATTGGAAGGCTTAGCCCAATTTACGCCCAACATACCGGTTATTGGCGAAGAATCATATTCAGCTGGCAAGAGTTCTTCAAGAAGTAAAAACAAATTCTGGTTGGTTGATGCGTTAGATGGCACTAAAGAATTTATCAACAAACGCGATGAATTTACTGTGAATATTGCTCTAATTGAAAATGGTATTGCTGTTCTTGGAATTGTACATGCTCCAGCTCTTCGCAAAACTTTCTGGGGAAGAAAGTTTGACGCTTTTTGTGAAGATGAGAATAATAAAATAAAAAAAATCTCAGCTCGTTCTGCGCCAAAACACGGCATCACTGTGGTTTCAAGTCGTTCGCATCGCGATGAAGAGAAAAACTATCTATCGAAATATAAAATCAAAAATACAATGTACTTGGGAAGTTCTCTTAAATTATGCCTTATTGCAGCAGGCGAGGCGGACCTTTATCCTAGGTTTGGGCCTACTTCAGAATGGGATATTGCTGCAGGCCATGCAGTATTGACTGCAGCTGGTGGTTCTTTAACGCAAATTGATGGTTCACCATTCCTTTATGGTAAAGATAACATTCTCAATCCTTTTTTTATTGCTCAAGGCCTATAAGTGCTGGAATATGCTATAAACCAACTCATGAAAACAAAATTTTTATATGCAGATGCTCAGGGAATTCATAGTGCTGCGACCCAATTAAGCGCTGGTGAAATCGTCGCGTTTCCAACAGAAACAGTTTATGGCCTCGGCGCGAATGCCTTCAACGACCAAGCAGTGGCGCGGATTTACGCTGCCAAACAACGGCCTAGTTTCAATCCCCTCATTGTCCATTTCAAGAATATTAGTGATGTCAAACAACAAACCGAATGGAATGATTGGTCTGAGAAACTAGCTAAGAATTTTTGGCCAGGTGCACTGACCCTGATATTAAAGAAAACACAAAATTGTCGACTATCCCTCCTGGTCAGTTCAGGACTAGATACGGTCGCCGTCCGGATCCCTTCTCACAGCATTGCCCTAGAACTAATTAAAGAAGCCGCATGCCCTATAGCTGCGCCTAGCGCTAACCTCTCGGGCAAGATAAGTCCCACAACTGCTGAGCATGTCGAAAAATCACTTGGTGGTGCAATTCCATTAATTATTAATGGTGGGTCATGCTCAATTGGAATAGAATCCACAGTCGTTGATTTATCAGGCGAAGCACCTATACTCTTGAGGTCGGGTAAAATAACTATAGACCAAATTAACAAAATTATTGGCCCAATTTCACTCCCAAGTGACAACCGCAAGATTTTATCTCCAGGCATGCTTAACCGTCATTACGCTCCAGACACACCAATTCGTATAGATGCGACTATGTTTTCTGAGAATGAAAACGTACTCGGTTTTGGACCTAATGCTCCGCCCTCAGCACTTAACCTAAGTTACACGGGGGATTTAGTTGAAGCAGCTGCAAATTTGTTTAGATTTATGCATGAGTTAAACAAACCGGGAGCAAAACCTATAGCTGTAATGCCAATTCCAAAAATAGGTATAGGGTTGGCAATTAACGATCGCTTGCGCCGAGCGGCCACAAGTGAATAATTAAATCATGTTTATATCTGATAAAACAAAAAGCCAGCTAGAAACGATTGTCGGGCCCAATGGCATCATTTGTCAACCGGATAAAATGAAGCCCTATCTCCATGAAGAGCGGGGATTATCAAGAAGCAAAGCCGATATAGTAGTTCGCCCTAAGGATGTTAATGAAGTTTCATCGATTATTAAAACCTGTGCGAAAGAAAAAATACCAGTAGTACCTGTAGGAGGTTGTACAGGTTTGGTTGGTGGCACCCTAGCCAATGGCGGTATTGTACTAGCCTCTGACCGCCTAAATAAAATTATTCATATTGATCCCCTTAACAATACAATGACTGCAGAATCTGGTTGTATTTTATCTAATTTACAAACTGCAGCAGAAGAAAAAAAATGTTTATTTCCTTTAAGCTTAGGAGCCGAAGGGAGTTGCTGCATCGGCGGAAATATTTCGACAAACGCAGGGGGAGTTAGTGTTCTTCGATATGGTAATACACGTGACTTGGTTCTAGGTTTAGAAGTCGTGCTCCCAAATGGCGAGATCTGGAACGGACTGAATAGACTACGAAAGGATAATACTGGGTATGACTTGAAGCAACTTTTCATTGGCGCTGAAGGCACATTAGGTATTGTCACCAAAGCTGTATTAAAGCTGTATCCTGCTCCAAAAACGTCTACAACGGTTTTGGTTGCACTACCTAAGCTTGAACCTATTTTAACTCTATTTGATCAAACACGTGAGATATGCGGGGACAAACTGACAGCTTTTGAATTGATAGCAAGGATTGGGCTCGAATTGGGCAAAAAACATATCCCTGGAGTTGATGACCCTTTTGGCGCACCCTATCCTTTTTATGCGCTTATCGAACTGACCTCAGCTCAGAAAAAAGATAATCTGCGCAGCAGCATTGAAGAAGTCCTCATGAAAGCGCTCGAGGGTGGAACAATTATGGATGCTGTATTTGCAGAAAATAATACACAGAGAAAAAATCTCTGGAGAATTAGAGAAGAAATCCCAGCCGCACAATCACGTGAAGGTGGAAGCATCAAGCACGATGTTTCCGTGCCAGTCTCAAACACCGTAAACTTCATTAAAGAAGCTACAAAACGTGTCACAAGTGCTCTTGCTGGAATCCGTCCCTGCCCTTTTGGGCACATAGGCGATGGAAATATTCACTATAATCTAACTCAACCAATAAACATGAGAAAAGTGGATTTTCTATCACAATCACCGGAAATTAGCCGCATAGTCCACGACCTAGTAATAGAAATGGAAGGTAGCATAAGTGCGGAACATGGAATTGGTTTGTTTAAGCGCGAAGAACTCGCCCACTATGCGTCGCCATCGAAAATTTCACTAATGAGAACGATTAAAAAAGCCATTGATCCACACAACATAATGAACCCAGGAAAAATAATCTAAAAATCAGAATAGTTATAATCTTATAACAAATTTCCTGTAAACGTGGAAAGGCTAAGTACAAAAAATTAAAATTAATAGCTTCATACTCTATAAAGATGTAAGGTATTGTTTTAAAACCGATTTTTATAAAACATTTTAGTTAAGTTTTCCTGCAACCTAAATTTATTTGATAACATCCTCAACTACTGGATTTTATTGATTCCATTATATAGTTTTAACTATAAGATGAGGGCTATACCAAACGGACACACTGAATCTCATGGAGTGCAAGTAACTTGAATAAATTAGATAGATATTTGATGCGCCGGCTATTTATTTCATCCCTCTTGACAGGATTGGTCATGACCGGTGTCATTTGGCTCTTCGTCGCCGTGCGTGCTGTTGAGCATATAGTAAATAGGGGAGTTTCAATCAAAATATTTCTTCAATTAAGTTTACTTCAGATCCCTAATTTCATTGTTCATATAATTCCTTTCGCAATATTTATCGCAACACTTTTTGTTTACAGTCGACTTAATTCAGACCGTGAACTTATCGTCATGCGGGCAGCTGGTGTAAGTCCTGCTGCCCTTGCGAAGCCAGCACTTACGATTGCTTTCTTCGCCGTTTTAATGGGGTACTGTATGACACTATATGTCACACCAAAATCCTATCAAGGCTTTCGAAATCTCCAATGGGATATTAGGTATAGTTTTGCACATGTGCTGCTGAAAGAAGGTGTGTTTAACTCAATTTCAAACAAAGTGACAATTTATATAAGAGAGCGAAAGGGCCAATCAGAACTACGTGGAATTCTCTACCATGATACGACAAAAGAAGACAAACCTGTAACAATAATCGCTGAACGAGGCGTATTAACTAAAAGTTCAGAAGGCGCCCGTGTTACAGTATTTGAAGGAAACAGACAAGAAATTCAGAAAAATAATAATAATTTGTCAATTCTATACTTTGACCGTTATACCATAGACCTAAGCGGTCTTACCCCCAAACCTAGCAGTCGCTTCCGAGAAGCGCGTGAACGAATGGTGGGTGAGTTATTAGAGTTAAAGATTAACGATGTTGGAAATCCGCAAGATTTCGGCAAGTTTAAAGTTGAGGGTCATCAACGCTTAACCGCGCCGATCAACACACTTGTATTTACACTTATTGCACTTATCTGCCTCCTGCTAGGAGACTTTTCTAGACATGGGCAAACTAATCGCATCATAACTGCTGCAGTTATATTTTTTACCCTTTGGGTTAGTAATCTGGGTGTGATTAGCATTAGTGCTAAAAATCTCCAAATTGTTCCATTGATATATATAGCTACGTTAGCTCCTATTTTAATAATGCTGACCCTCTTATTTGTGAACCCTAGGTTCAAAACAAGGAAAGTATGAATGCGCTTATCTATAATACTATCAGGTTATATTGGGAAAAGTTTTTCGCGCAACTTTTTGATTATTTTTGTTATCTTTCTTACAATTATTTTTCTTATTGATATCGTTGAATTACTCCGCAGAGCATCAAATAATAATAACGTAGGTCTTGGTTTAGTAATAAGAATGGGCCTTATGAAGCTTCCTTTTATGGCACAAAAAATCTTCCCTTTTGCGGTTTTATTTGGTGGCATGGCATCGTTCTGGCAGCTAACCCGCAGCAGTGAGCTAGCAGTTACGCGGTCAGCAGGTGTATCAGCCTGGCAATTTTTAACGCCAATGATCTTTATTGCTTTTCTCCTAGGTGTTCTCAAAATTACAGCGTTCAACCCACTAGCCTCTGCAATGTTAGCAAAATACGACCGCATGAATGCAATACATTTTCAAGGACAATCTAACTTGCTAGCAGTGTCAAAGAACGGGCTGTGGCTGCGACAATCTAGTGGTAAGAACCAGTCAGTTATCCATGCACCTAAAATGACAATAATTAATAATAAAATCTCCCTATCGCGTGTATCAATTTTCATATATGAAGGTGCTGATAAATTTGCATCACGAATTGATGCCGAAAAAGGTAGCCTTAACAAGGGTTTCTGGCTCCTTGAAAATGCCACAATCAACATAAAAGAAAAAAGACCAATGTTTATAAAAAAATATCGGATTGAAACGGACATAACATTGAACAAAATCCATGAAAGTTTCTCGCCTCCAGAGACAATGTCATTTTGGAATCTTCCAGCCTTTATAAGTAATATGGAAAGATCCGGGTTTTCAGCTACACGCCATCGGCTTTATTGGCATTCATTGTTATCAGCACCTCTGTTACTATGCGCAATGGTTTTAATTGCTGCAACGTTTACACTTAGACAATCACGCCGTAGCAGCGGATCTTACGTCATAATTGGTGGCATTTTGACTGGATTTATTCTATTTTTTCTCTCGGATGTAGTTTTTGCTCTAGGATTACGGGAGAATATCCCTGTTATTCTAGCTGCTTGGACACCATCGGGAATTTCACTACTTCTGGGCCTTGCAATGGTTTTTCATCTGGAAGACGGCTAAAACCATGTTAAGAAAAATCACAAATCTTTTTTGGCGTTCTTATGTTTCTCGATTTCTGATCTTTTCACTAATCATGATTAGTGATCCGATTAATCTATGCCTTGCACAAAATAACATCAACGTTTCGGATAAACCTATAACCTTTACCGCAGATGAAGTTTTCCATAACAAGGAGCTTGGCATAATAAAAGCATCAGGAAGCGTTGAAATATTTAATAATAAAAATGTTTTATTAGCCGATAATATTTCTTACAACCAGCACCAAGATATGGTTACGGCATCAGGAAATGTAAGCCTCCTAGAACCTGATGGAACCGTTCTATTTTCGGAGTATATGGAACTTAGTGGCGATTTTAAAACTGCGTTCGTTGAGAATATTAAAATCCGCTTGTCGGACAATGCCAGAATCGTAGCTAATGACGCGCAACGAAATGACGGAAACCGCACAAAGTTAAGAAACGGTATTTATTCACCTTGTAACACCTGTGCCAAAATGACAGACGATCCACCATTATGGCAACTAAAGGCCAAAAAAATTATACATAACCAAAAAGAACAAGAGCTTGAATATTACGATGTTTGGATGGAAATGGCCGGGATACCTGTCATGTATACGCCCTATTTCCAACACCCAGATCCAACCGTCAAAAGAAAATCTGGATTTTTAGCACCAAGTACAGGAGGTTCAACATATTTAGGTACTACTTTTACTACACCATACTTTTATGCGATTTCGCCGAGTAAAGATTTGACTGTCTCACCGACTATTTCAACAAATGATAAGTATCTTGTATCTGGAATCTACCGCGAACTATACAAAAATGGCAAACTCGACTTTGGGGGAAGCCTTGCATATAACAAAAGTGATGATTTAGGGGGGCATATTAAAAGTACGGCAAAATTTGATATAGATGAAAGGTGGCGATGGGGATTTAATATACATAGGTCAACAGATGATACCCATCTGCGACGATATGGTTTTCCGTCCTCCCGTACTCTAACGACAAAAACTTACGCAGAGGGTTTTAGTCGCCGAAATTATTTAACATTAGAGGCTTACTCTTTTCAAGGCACTTCAATTGAAGATAATCCAGGCAAAACGCCTTTGATTTTACCTCGGATAATATATGATTACCAAAGCGCAATCGGAGAATCTGGATCAAATACGAGCCTTAATGTTAGCTCAATTGCAATGACGCGAAAAGATGGGAACGATACACGTCGCATTTCTGTAAGTGGAGGCTGGCACTTACCCCTGATAGGACGGGGAGGTGACATCACAAAACTTTCAATTTCTTCAAGAGGTGACTTATACCACGTTAATGACCTAAATCTAGCTCAAGGGAATAGAAAATACAGCGGTTTTTCTGGTCGCTTCCGTCCACAATTGAAAGCAAATTGGCGATACCCTCTAGCTCGCCAACATGGGAAAATTAGTCAAACCATTGAACCCATAGCTTCCTTTATCGTTAGTCCATATGGGGGAAACTCGCAAAAAATACCTAATGAAGACAGCATTAACTTGGAGTTTGATGATACAAATTTATTTAGCGACAGTATTTTTACCGGATACGACAGAGTGGAAGGGGGTCCCCGCCTAAAATATGGGCTAAAATTGGGTCTCGTTGGTTCAAAAGGCGGTTATACAACGGTTTTTATAGGGCAACGCTACCGCCCCAAAGAAGACACTACTTTTGCAACAGGATCTGGCTTAGAAGGTCTGCTATCGGACTTTGTAGGACGGGTAAATGTATCACCAAGTAAACACCTTAATCTAACCTACCGTTCGCGGCTTGATAAGGATAATTTTTCATTTAAACGTAACGAATTACAAATCAATGCCGGCCCACCAGCACTTGTATTCTCTTCCAATTATATTTTCTTCGAACCACAAAGTGATGGCGAATTTTCGGGGCGTGAAGAAATTTCGAGTACTATTTCAGCTAAACTAAATCGATTTTGGAAATCAAATATCTCGAGCCGTTACGATTTACAAGGTAATGGGGATTTACGGAATCTAAGTTTGAATTTAACTTATGAATGTGAATGCTTTACGCTTAGCACCAGCATAAACAGGCAATTCTACCAAGACCGCGATTTGCGCCCGAGCGATAGTATAATGTTTAAACTCAGCTTCAAAACTTTAGGTGATATTCAGTCTAGTATCACAAACACTGGCATTAACTAATTAACCCCCATACATTATTATGGCATAACCATTTATTATGACTAGAGAAATTTACGAAAAATTAAGTAAATATTCAATAAAACTAATTCGCTCAAATATGCGTTTTCTTATAGTAATATCAATATATTTAACCCTAATCGTGCCACCGTTGGCTGGCTCAGCTCAATCCTACAGTACTACACGTCAAGGCATCATTGCAGTAGTTAATGACGATATCATTTCACAGTTCGATTTTTCTGACCGTATTAAACTTGTCATACTCACCTCGGGTCTTCCTAATAACGAAAATACTGCTAAACGAATTTCTGCACAAATTTTACGAGGATTAATAAACGATAAACTCAAACTGCAAGAAGCCAAAAGATTAGGTATAAAGGTTAGCCAGGCCGAATTAACGGCCGCCATAGTCAAGATAGAGAAAACTAATGGCCTCTCTAAAGGAAAAATGAGAGAATTACTGGAAAAACGCAGCATCAATTTTCGAACGTTTGAACACCAAGTTGAAGCGCAAACAGCATGGAATAAAGCGGTTGTTAGAAAGGTTCTTTCAACTAAGAAAATCAGCGAAGAAGACATCGACAACGCTATTGCTGAAATTGAATTAAATAAAGGAAAACCAGAATACAATGTTTCCGAAATTTTTATACCATTTTATTATAATAAGTCTGCCAAGAAAACTAATCAAATTGCTATGCGTATGTATTCTCAAATTCAACGCGGAGCAAACTTTGCGGCACTGGCTCGAGCGTTCTCACAAAGCGCAACGGCTGCTCGAGGAGGTAACTTAGGATGGATACGAAGTGATCAAATTCAGCAAAATTTTTCTGGAATAATATCCAAAATGAAAATAAATACTACTTCGGTGCCACTAGAAGGTGACGATGGTTACTATATTTTAAAGCTTTTAGATAAGCGCACATCGCGAGGGGTCACAATCGAGAAGGCACGAATTACCCTTCAACAATTATTTCTACCACTTAGAATTAATCCATCACGAAAAGAGGTTGAGTCTGCTGCAAATAGAGCAAACAGAATTTCTTCAAATACCAAAAATTGTTCATCGTTGAACCTAAAAGGTCAGGAAGTTGGATCTCGGCAGTCCGGCAGACTTGAGGTTGACGATATCTCGCAGCTACCAAATAATATTAAAACGATTGTCCAAAATATCGATTTATCAAAGGCTAGCCGACCAATTAGAATGCGAACCGGATTTCTAATAGTTATGGTCTGTAAAAGAAGTGCTAGCACTTCCAAAAAAAATATAAGAACTAAAATAAAGAATATGCTACTTCAGCAACAAGCAATTATAACAGATCGTAGTATGTTGCGAAATATTAGACGCGCCGCGTTTTTGAATATCAGACGATGATAAAATCAAACCTACCCACAATTTTAACCATGGGAGAGCCAAGTGGTATAGGGGGTGAAATTGCTATAAAAGCATGGCTTTCAGGGCATGAGAAACTCTCGCCGTTTTGTATTATTGATTCTCCAACTAGGCTAAAAAAAATTAGTACTTTACTGGATTTAAATGTCACGATAACTGAAATTTCAGAAATAGAAGAAACAATAGGAATATTTAACAAGTCCCTTCCAGTCTTACCTCTTGGTATACCAGGCAACATCGTCCCCGGGCAATTAAATACATTAAATAACCCGGCAGTAATATCAGCTATTAAACAAGCTGTTAAATTGGTTCAAACCGATCGAGCAAAAGCCATAGTAACAAACCCTATTCACAAGAGTGTTCTTAACCAATCTGGCTTCTCTCATCCTGGACATACCGAATATTTAGCTACTCTAGCCAATATTGATACGGAACCTGTAATGATGTTGGTTTCTGAACACTTGCGGGTAATTCCAGTGACACGACATGTTAGCTTGCAGACAGCAATAAATAAATTGACTTCAGCATTGATAGTTGAAACAGCAATTATTGCTGATAATGCATTGCGACGCGATTTTGGTATTCCAAATCCAAGGATAGCAATCGCCGCGCTCAACCCTCACGCAGGTGAGGATGGATTAATGGGTAGCGAAGAGAAAATTCATATTGAACCAGCTATCCAGATACTGAAAGCCAAAGGCTTATTAGTGACCGGCCCGAAACCGCCCGATTCATTGTTTCACCAACAAGCCCGGCTAAATTATGATGTTGTGTTATGCATGTACCATGATCAAGCTCTTATACCAATAAAGACCTTAGATTTCGAAACAGCTGTGAACGTGACTCTGGGCCTACCTTTCATTCGGACATCGCCGGATCACGGAACCGCACTTGATATCGCAGGTAAGGGTTATGCAAATGAACAAAGCTTAGTTTCTGCTATCAAAATTGCGGATAAAATGGCTAGTAATAGAGCCAATAAAGTAAACGCCAATTCTGAATAATGCCTAGGTACTAAGACACAACAACTATGAAAGATACCCGTAAAACTCTCAATTTAAATGCGAAGAAATCTCTTGGCCAACACTTCCTACTTGATCAAAATTTAACCGACAAAATCGCAAAGGCGGCAATTGATCCCCTCTCGAATCTCTCAGACCATACGATAATCGAAATTGGACCTGGTCATGGTGTGCTAACAAGATCAATACTGAAGCACAAGCCCAAACACCTTTACATAATAGAACGCGACGAGAGGTTTTTGGGAGGTTTAGAGGAATTATATCAGCTTAATACCGACAAATTGACAATCATAATAGACGACGCACTTAAGCTTAGTATTTCAAGCATTGGAAAGTCACCTCGCCGGGTGATTGCAAACCTTCCATATAATATCTCGACAACACTTTTGATAAATTGGTTGCGGCAAGTTGAAAATATAGAACAAATGACTTTAATGTTTCAACGAGAAGTCGCAGATAGAATAATTGCACAGCCATCAAGTAAAGCCTATGGTAGAATCAGTGTTATTACTCAGTGGCTTTGCGAATCAAAATTGGAGTTCCACATAGACAAACGAGCCTTCACTCCGCCCCCTAAAGTCAACTCTAGCCTAGTTACTTTAAAGCCTCGAGAAAACCGACTTTACCCGGCAAAATTTGAAAACTTGGAAAAATTAACCGCTGTTGCATTTGGCCACCGAAGAAAGATGCTACGTTCTTCGTTGAAATCAATGGATATAGATATTGCTGGGCTCGGGATCGATCCTAGGGCGCGGGCTGAAAACTTATCGATTGAGGAATTTTGCCTACTATCCCAATTCATCAATCAATGAGTTTTAAGCTAACTTAGCTTTGAGATCTTAAATTCTGAACAAACTCATGCAAACCAATTTGGCGTTCAATGCAAATACGCTCAGCAACTAGAATTTTCTCTATACACAGAACGCTTACCTCAATTTCATCATTAATAATAACGTATTTATATTCCCGATAGTGGCTCATTTCATCCGCAGCTTTAGCCATACGTTGCTGTACAATTTCATCGGGATCTTGAGCACGCATCCGCAGTCGATTTTCAAGCTCTATTGTATTCGGAGGTAAAATAAACACACTTACTAAATCTTTTTTTGTATTTTCATTATCCGCTAACTGCTGAGTACCCTGCCAATCAATGTCGAACAGAATATCCTGCCCATTAAGCAAAGCATCTTCGACCGGTTTTCTGGGTGTACCATAAAAATTACCAAAAACATTCGCATATTCTAGTAATTGACCACGCTCAATCATCAATTTGAATTTTTTTTGGTCAATAAAATAATAGTCTTTTCCTTCCACTTCACCAGGACGCTTTCGGCGAGTTGTGGCTGAAATAGACATCGTCAATTTTTTATCACGTTCCAACATCCTGCGCGAAATAGTTGTCTTACCAGCTCCCGAAGGAGAAGACAAAACAAGCATTATACCACGCCGCGATAAAGAAACATTATCCCTATTCAATATTTTGCACCTGTTCACGAAATTGTTCAATTACAGCTTTTAACTCAAGGCCTATTTTAGACAATCTTATATCAGAAGCTTTCGAGCATAGCGTATTTACCTCTCGGTTAAATTCTTGACATAAAAAATCAAGTTTACGACCAATGACACCTCCTTTTTCCATCAGCACTGTAGCAGATTCAACATGTGCTTTTAGTCTATCTAGTTCCTCCCGAACATCTGCTTTAATCATGAATATTGCTGCTTCTTGAAACAATCGCCCATCCGGTATTCTTGGCTCCGCCTCAAGTAAATCTCCAATTTGTTTTTTTAGCCTTTTTCTAATTTTAGCAGGCTGCAACACTGCAGTTCTTTCAGCCCTTTGACAAAGCCCATCTATTCGCTTCAACTGCCCAGATAGCACGTCACTAATTCGGGCGCCCTCTTCAATTCGATTTTGAACTAACGAATCAAGCGCTAGGTCGAGGCTACTCAATATTTCTTTTTCACGTTCCAAGTGACCCTTACTATTTTCATTCTTCGCGACAGGCTCAATTACACCGCGAACAGCAAATAGTCCATCAAGGCTCGGATTTTCAAACCCCTCTATACTGGACTTCAGCTCTTTCGTCTTTTCAATAAGTTGATTCAGCAAATTATGATTTATCCTATATTGATTTTGATGTGATACTTCTTGAATAGTGAGATTTAGAATGAAATTACCGCGTTTAAAGGCCTTTCCAACTGCTAACCTTGCTATCGTCTCTAATTTCTCATATCCGTGAGGAAAACGGCACCTTAAGTCCAATGCTTTTCCATTTAAACTCTTAATTTCCCAAGTCCAATTATAGGACTTATCTCCCCCAACGTCTGTAGCAAATCCCGTCATACTAGCAATGTGAGATAAAGCCTTTTTTCTCTTTTGTCTCATATGCATTGAATAGCACATTATTACTGATATTACATTGCAAATATATGCTATGTTAATGAACGTGGCCCAGGACACACAAGCGTCTAAGGGGTAAAAAATAAGAAACCAATGATAAAACTTCTTTGACGCTTACAAAGGTACATTTGAGGTTTGCCTAAAAAGATAAAAAGAAACCGGCGTGAAATTTTATTATCCGTAGTAATTTTTTTGTAGTATTTGGCTTGTATTTTATTTTCAGTGAGTTTTTCAGTCGATCTTTTAAGCAAACCAACATAAACTTATCAATTCATCTCATTAATTGACGCCACTTTTCAACGTTTCGGTTATGTTCGTTTAAACTTTTTGAAAAAGCATGGCCACCCGTACCATCAGCTACGAAATATAGTTCATCAGTATTAGCTGGGTTCATCACTGCTTTTATTGAAGCCCGACCAGGATTGGTGATAGGCATTGGTGGCAATCCTTTGATATAGTATGTATTAAAGGGGCTCGGCGTTTTTAAATCTTCTAGACTTAATTTGCGACCCAATTTTCTTTGCCCCTTTGTTATCGAAAACCTCACAGTTGGATCTGATTGCAACTTCATATTAAGGCGTAAACGGTTTATAAACACGCCAGCTATGCGGGCCCTTTCGGCCGAGCGCCCTGTCTCTTTTTCTATAATTGACGCTAATATAACAGCTTCCTTACTACTGCGTATTGGCAAATCAGAAGCGCGATTTTCCCATAAATCAGCCAGTACTTTTTTCAATTTGTTCTTCATCCGTTTTATTAAAGTGTTTCTAGAGTCTCCATAAGAGAAATAATAAGTCTCAGGTAAAAGCTCGCCTTCACCTTCAGGCATAATGCCTTTTCCAATCAAGCCATCAGTCTCATTTAATAATTCAAGAATCTCTCTATTAGTTAGACCTTCAGCAATTGTAAGACGACGGACAACCTGCTTGCCGTTTTGTAAGATACTCAAAACACCACGAGGGCTGATATGCTTTGAAAAAGAAAATTCGCCTGCTTGAAGTACTCTATTTTTACCAATCGTTCTGGCTGCAATACTGAGTATAACAGGAATTTTAATAATATTATGGCGACCGAGCAAAATGGCTATTCGCTCAATTCCAACGCCTCGCGGAACAATAATGGTTTTTTCTGATGTCAAGGGTCCTGGCTGGGTAAACTGACCATAGCCCCAAAAACCTATACCTAGGAATATCAAAACCATGAAAATAATTAAGATAATTAACCAACGCATAACACTTACACAAAAAAACCTACAAAAATTCAGACATGATCAAGCTTGCATTTGTGCCACCAAATCCAAAAGAGTTAGATAATACATTTCGAACAAGACGATCCTGATACTCATGTGGAACCAAATTTAGGTCGCAACCATCTGACGGATTATCAAGATTTAAAGTAGGCGGAATAACATTGTTATTAATCGCTAGAATCGAGAAAATTGCCTCAACAGCGCCTGCGGCACCCAATAAATGTCCTGTTGAAGACTTTGTTGAAGACATGGCTAGATCATATGCTGAATTACCAAAAAGTCGTTTTACTGCATTGATTTCAATAATATCACCCAAAGGAGTCGAGGTTCCGTGAGCATTTATATAATCAATATCATTAGGATTTAACCTTGCTCGTTTAAGTGCCATCTCCATTGACCTATAAGCTCCATTTCCATCTTCGGCTGGACGAGTAATATGGTACGCATCACCAGACAAGCCATAACCAACAATTTCTGAATATATATTAGCATTGCGATTTTTGGCGTGTTCAAGCTCTTCAAGGACGACGATTCCTGCTCCCTCGCCAATTACAAAACCGTCGCGACGTATATCCCATGGTCGGGAGGCCTTTTCAGGTGTATCATTAAAGGCGGTTGAAAGAGCCTTGGCCTGAGCAAAACCAAGCACCCCAAGTTCACAAATTGCAGATTCTGTTCCTCCAGCTATCATGACTTCGGCATCTTCCCAAATGATCATACGAGTAGCATCGCCGATAGCATGCGCGCCAGAAGAACAAGCAGTAACGACTGCGTGATTAGGTCCCTTAAAACCATGTTTAATAGAGACGTGTCCCGATACTAAATTAATCAAACTAGCAGGAATAAAAAATGGGCTAAGACGGCGATGGTTCCCTTCTTTAACTAATGACGCACCTCTCTCGATTTCGGGTAAACCCCCGATACCAGAACCAATTAAAACACCTGTTCTCTCTCGTCCCCAATCATCTGTTGGCGCCCAACCTGAATCCGCTATAGCAAAATCAGCAGCCACTAATCCATATTGAATGAAAGTATCCATTCTACGCTTTTGTTTATTGGGTATTAAATCATCATAATTGAAACTGCCTTCAAGATTTTTTTCTTTTGGCACCTCTCCCGCGATTTGAGAAGTTAATTGGGACGCATCAAACGACTGTATTGGACCAATACCAGTCTTACCATTAATTAATCTATCCCATGTCAAGTCAACTCCACAGGCAAGCGGAGTAACGAGGCCTATTCCAGTGACCACGACACGCCTCATTTTGATCTAAGGGATTTCATTAGCAGAAACTCAAATAACGCAAGGTCTAAAACCAAATTATTAGGATATTAATACGACCGAGCATAGAGTATTTTAATTATCAGGCTTGTTCCGAAAGCAAATCAATAGCGTCTTTTACAGTCAGTATTTTTTCAGCCGCATCGTCGGGTATATCACAACCAAACTCTTCTTCAAAGGCCATAACCAGCTCTACCGTATCAAGGCTATCGGCCCCAAGATCTTCAATAAAACTCGCCGAATCAGTCACTTTATCTGCTTCAACTCCCAGATTCTCAACAATTATTTCTTTTACGCGGTTAGCAACATCGCTCATTTTATTTTACCTCACTATCTTAATATCGTCGCCATAGAACCGATGGATGATCCCCAAAAAAAACCCTTGACGATCTAAGGTTCACACTATTACTCAACAGGTTTGAAGGCTTCCTAACATAATTTAATTCGTATTACCATACCCTCTACAAGTCTTAAACAATTCTTTTAAAAAACATGAATTTAAATTAAACCATCGCCATCCCTCCATTTACATGGAGCGTCTGCCCCGTCACATAACTAGCTTCATCGCTGGCAAGAAAGGCAACAATTGCCGCTACATCTTCACCCTGCCCCAAACGCCCCGCTGGAATAGCCTCTGTCAACTTATCTTTCTGTTTATCAGTTAAAGCATCTGTCATGGGGGTAATAATAAATCCTGGCGCGACGCAATTAACTGTTATTCCCCTCGAAGCGACTTCTTGTGCCATGGATTTTGACATCCCGATCATCCCAGACTTCGACGCTGCGTAATTTGCCTGACCTGAATTACCAACGACACCAACAATTGAAGTGATATTGATGATGCGTCCAAACCGCTGCTTCATCATATTACGCAAACACGCTTTCGATAGCCTAAAACTAGCTGTCAAGTTGATGTTCAACACAGCATCCCAATCATCGTCCTTCATTCGCACAACTAAATTATCACGACTTAAACCTGCGTTATTTACCAAGATATCAATACCTCCCATAATATCTTCGCAATCTTTAACTAAATTCTGGAAGCCTTCTGAATTCTTTAGGTCGCAAGTAACAACATGTGCACGTTGGCCCAATTCATCAGCTAATCTATGCAATGCATCTTTCCGGGTGCCAGAAAGGATAACCGTGGCTCCTTGTCCATGCAGACCTGCGACAATAGCTCTGCCAATACCACCTGAGGCTCCCGTAACAAGTGCTCTTTTTTCACCAAGATCAAACATGTCTAGCTCCAATCTTTTATTTTAATTAGAGAGATCCTAAAAAACTATCAATTTCATCTGGCTGTTGAATAGATACACTTTTAAGATCTCGATCAATCCTTCTTGTCAACCCCGATAATACCTTGCCAGCACCGACTTCAATAAGAGTATCAACACCATTTTTTTTCATGAAAAGTACAGATTCCCTCCAGCGAACCCTAGAAGTCACCTGCTCAATCAAAAGCTTACGAATCTCAATTGGAGATATTTCCCCTTTAGCAATAACATTTGAAACTATTGGAACAATAGGCTCATCGATTACCAAAGTTGCTAGCTCAGTTGACATGATATCTGCTGCAGAGGCCATCATTGAACAATGGAATGGCGCGCTAACGGGAAGTAAGATACTTCGTTTAGCACCTTTCTTTGAAGCTATCTCAATTGCACGATTTACGGCTAATATATTGCCACTAAAAACAATCTGACCAACCGCATTATCATTAGCTATCGAACAAACTTCACCCTGCCCAGCCTCAAATGCGATTTTTTCTGCAAGTTCCATTTCAATACCAAGAATTGCCGCCATACCACCTTCACCAACAGGCACTGCTTCTTGCATCGCTGATCCTCTAATCTTAAGAATTCGGGCTGCTTCAATAACCCCAAAAGACTTCGCCGCCGCCAAAGCTGAATATTCACCTAGCGAATGCCCGGCAAAAAATTTTGCAACAGCTGGTATCTCTACGCCCCCCTCTTTTTCCAAAACACGCATTACAGCAATGCTTACAGCCATTAGAGCAGGTTGGGCATTCTCAGTTAACGTTAAATCTTCAATTGGCCCTTCAAAAATAATTTGTGATAGGGGTTGACCTAATGCCTCGTCAACTTCCTCAAATGTTTGTCTTGCAACAGGAAAAGCCTTCGCCAATTCGACCCCCATACCAACAAATTGGGACCCCTGACCCGGAAATACAAACGCCATATTCATTATTTATTCAAACAACCTCAATTATTCAGCACTTTAAAAAGATTATATTCAATCAACAAATTATTAATGTTACTGAGTGATAAACAAAGCCGTATGAGTGTCAAGGCACCTAACGAGATTAGTAGCAAAAAAAGAAATTATTTTATTCATTTTAGGCACTTGCACTCAAAAAGAATTTCTATATAGTGCGCGTCGCAATTTTCCTTGCCAGTTTTGAATCTGGCTATGCCCGGTGCCTACAATTTTGCCGGGCTGAGAGAAGCCTAAAGGATATTATATGTCTTTATATGAAAGCGTAATAATAGTGCGGCAAGATGCTTCTGCCCAACAAGTGGAAGCCTTAGCTGATAATTTTGAAGATACCATCAAAAAGAATGGTGGAAGTGTTAAAAAACGAGAGAACTGGGGCCTCCGCACTCTTGCTTATAAGATAAAAAAAAATAGAAAGGGTCACTATTTTCTTTTTAACATTGATGCTCCATCAGCGGCAATTCATGAAATGGAACGGCTAATGCGATTGAACGAAGATATCATTCGCTATCTAACATTGAGCATTGCTGAGCTTGATGAAGACCCCTCAATACCAGCCCAAAACCTAACTCGTATTGCACGGTCAACCGATAGCCATGAAAACACCGTGACTGGCGGTGTTATAGACCCTAATAATAAGGAAAAAGTAGAAGGAGACGTAAAAATAGAGCCAGTTGTAAATGAACAAGGAGAAATAGAGAATAAAATAGAAGGAGAAGATTGATGTCCGATTTTGATAATTTTGCATCATCTGACGATCGCTCACGGGGCGGAGAAAATTCGGGAAAACGACCATTTTTTCGCAGACGTAAAACGTGTCCATTTTCTGGTGCAGGCGCTCCAAAGATTGACTACAAGGACACTAAAATGCTAAACCGCTACATTTCTGAAAAAGGTAAAATCGTTCCAAGTCGAATTACCTCGGTTTCCTCTAAAAAACAACGCGAGCTCGCTCGGGCAATTAAACGTGCTCGCTTTCTAGCTCTAATTCCCTACGTTTCACAGTAGAAAACTCTTTGGCCCACTGCAATCAGCAGATACATTGACGTAAAAGTATTTTAGAAACGAGTAAAGCGAGGAGCACCTATAATGTATAGGGAGACGATCATCGCTATTGGTGCGGGCTCAGTTAGCGCTCTTTTATCAGTAGCCGTAACCGTCGGGTCTGGGCTCGGTATCCTTTTGGCCTATTTTACTCTACTACCGATTCTTCTAATCGGTTTAGGCAAAAACCGTCGGGCGCTAACTTTTGCAAGTTTGTCCGGTATATGTAGTACTATAGCCCTATCAAATATTTATCAGGGCATGATATACAGCGTATCCATAGCCCTACCAGCATGGCTAATAATTTTAACAGCACTAGCCCCTAAAAAAAATAATTTTCAATCTCCCGGGGCTCCAATCGGAGAAATAATGTCTCGTCTAACAATTTTAGGCGGTATAATGATGATTTTGGTTACAATTACTTTCTTTGAACAATCGGCTGACCTTCCCCAAAACATTGAGAACTTCCTGAAAAAGTTAATCGTTAATAACCAACCGGATTTAACTACAACCGTTAACGGCCGGCTCTTAGTTGAGAAAATAGTGCTCTATTTTCCGGCTATTACTGTTTCTTCATGGTTATTGATGGCTATTATTAACAGTTTAATTGCGCAAACCATCTTAATCAGAGCGGACGCCAATCTCACACCAGCATTTCGGTATTCTGAGATAACAGCTCCAGATTGGCTTTATTGGGCTCTTGTGGGTTCAGGGGTGTTAGTATTATTCGGAACAGATAGTTTCGAATATTTAGGTCGAAATTTAACCTTAATAGTTTGTATCCCCTTCTTATTTGTTGGTCTTGGTGTACTACACACGACAGCTCGCCAGCTTCGTTCTCCCACTATAGCATTAGTTGTTTTTTATTTTTTCCTAATAGTTTCAAGTTGGCCAGCGATTATCGCCGTGTTGATTGGCTTTTTTGAAAAATGGACCAAATTTAGGGATAAGTTAACATCAAACGGACCCAAAGATAATATCAATTCAGATTGAAATTTGAAATATCAATTACTCTAATTGCTTGTATGCATATTTGGGTTGCCATAAGCCATATACAATAGTAGGTTCCCGCGCTCATGCAGAAAAACGCATGAAAAAATTAGAATGGCTAGTTTTTAGCCGGTAAATTGTTAGACGTTTTAGCTTTAGTAATAGTACCCGATAAGCGTTTCAACAAAAATTTATGCCACAATTTAGAGGTTTAAGATAATGGAAGTTATTCTATTAGAACGAATTGAAAAGCTTGGGCAAATGGGTGATTTAGTTGTTGTTAAGCCTGGTTTTGCGCGTAATTTCCTACTGCCACAAAAAAAAGCTGTTACAGCAACCAAGGTAAACAAAGCCGAATTTGAAAACCAACGCATTCAATTGGAAGCGCAAAATCTCAAACAAAAGACGGAAGCTGAGAAGGTTGGCAAAAAGCTTGAGGGTCAAAAATTCATTATGGTGCGTCAAGCAGGTGATGCTGGCCAATTATATGGCTCAGTGAGCGCCCGCGATATATCTAATGAAATTTCCAAAGCCGGGTTTTCAATTGATCGTAATCAAGTAAAACTTCAGGGCCCTATTAAATCCATCGGCATGCACCATTTGGAGGTCACGCTCCATCCGGAAATCAGCGTTTCTGTCACAATAAATGTTGCTCGTTCTGATGAAGAAGCGCAAACCCAAGATAAAACGGGAACCATAAACATAAACGATGACATAAAGGATGATTCAGTCGAAAAATTAATTGAGGAATTAGATGCGGCTGAAATTAATATGCCTTCAGAAACAGAAGCAGAAAATCAAGCTCTGGCGGCCAAAAAAATAGAAAATACTGAACAAATCTCTCCAGAAGAAGTTTTGGAAAGTACGTCAAATTATAATCCTGAAGATATTACTGATGAGGGAGTATAATTCTTTTTGACATATATAAAGTTGAAATAAGTCTTATTTAGGAAAACGATCTATCGTATTTTGATCTTTATTTGAATTTTATTATGTGTTTATATTCAGTTGAATAACCAGATTTTAAGAGTAATGAATCTACGACGTTGCGGTAAAAAAGGTATGTAAAACCGTGGGTTGGGAGTAATTATGTATTTATTACAGTCAATTCTCAGTCAAATGATTAAAATCGGCAACCTCAAAATAATTAATGCTGATGGAAAGATTTATAAATTTTCGGGACAATATAATAAACTTCTACCTAAAGAGGTGTGCGTCCAATTTCATGATAATTCAATAGCAAACTATCTTGCTTTATCGCCGAGCATGGCCCTTGGCAAAGGATATATGAATAACCGCCTATCTGTTGAAAATGGGACAATTTATGATTTTCTCCAAATTCTTGCCATAAATGTCGAAAAGGGAGACTATCATTGGCTCCACCGGTTTTTTATTTCATTTGATGCTCTTAAGAAACGCATTCACCAATTTAATATTATACAAAAATCCCAAAAGAACGTAGCTCACCATTATGACCTATCAGGCGAACTCTATAAACTTTTCCTCGATAAAGATAGACAATACTCATGTGCTTACTTTGCTAATAAGAATAACTCTTTAAATAGGGCCCAACTTGATAAGAAAGAACATATTGCAGCAAAGTTATTATTGAATAAAAATACTAAAGTTCTGGATATTGGCTCCGGTTGGGGTGGCATGGGAATTTATATTGCCCGTAATTTCGGCGCTAATGTGCGTGGCATCACACTTTCTAAAGAACAACTAAAAGAATCAAATTTACGAGCGCGAAATGATAAGCTAGATAACATAGTAAAATTTGATTTGCTAGATTATCGCATGGTTGATGATCAATTTGACCGAATAGTTTCTATAGGTATGTTCGAACACGTTGGAATTAATCATTTTAATCAATTTTTCAAAAAAATCTACGATAGTTTAACAAGAGATGGTATCGCTCTAATTCATACGATAGGGCGCACTGGACCCCCTTCGGTTACTGATCCGTGGATTAGAAAATATATTTTCCCGGGTGGATATATACCTTCACTTTCAGAAGTTGCTCCGGCTATTGAAAAATCAGGACTAATGGTTACAGATATTGAATTTTTAGGGCGTCACTATTCAGAAACGCTGAAGCACTGGCAACGGTGCTTTCAGTCCAATCGATCCAAGGTAAAGCGTTTATATGACGAAGAATTTTGCCGGATGTGGGAGTATTATTTAGCCGCCAGTGAAATTTCTTTCCGGTATTTAGACTCAACTGTCTTTCAAATACAACTCGTAAAACAACGCCATATTATTCCTATGACGCGAGAATATATGACAAAACCAATCACTAATTTAAAAAAATCCTCAACAAAACGAACTAAAGCTGCCTGATTTGGATCTTTTTATCAATTAAAGTTTTTTTTAGTTATCCCCATGTACCACAGGGGTGTGTACTTTTTTCATCTTCTCATCTTCGCAAGTTAAGAGTAGGTTCTTGGTCATGGTGGCAACTGTAAAAAATATGGACGAACAAGCAGAACGTATGGAAACTTCTGAACCTGGCTTTGCACAATTTCGTTCTTTACCCCATAATTTTGAAGCTGAAAAAGCACTGCTAGGAGCAATTTTCGCTAATAATAATGCTTATGATCGAGTGGCAGGTTATCTTCGTCCCGAATGCTTTGCTGATCCTGTTCATGGTAAGATATTTGATGCAGTGTCAAAGCTAATTGAACGTGGTCAAATAGCCGATCCAATCACCCTGCATAATTTTTTTGAACAAAACGGCTCTATTAAAGAAGTTGGTGGCTCTCGCTACTTAGCTGAAATAGCCGGATCAATGGTTAACGTCATAAATTCTGCGGAATATGGAAAAACAATTTATGATTTACATTTAAAACGACAGCTAATTGAACTAGGCGAACAAGTAGTGAATCGGGCTTATACACCGGAAGTTGACGACCCAGCTTTAATACAGATAGAAAATGCCGAACAAACACTATACGATTTAGCTACCACAGGTGAGATTGAAGGCGGTTTTCAAGATTTTAAATCAACTGTAATTTCTGCAATAGAAATAGCTGAGATCGCCCATAAAAAAGATGGTCAACTTAGCGGTGTCTCAACCGGTTTACGCGACCTGGACCATATAATGGGGGGCCTTCATCCTTCAGATTTGGTGATTTTAGCTGCGCGCCCCTCTATGGGAAAAACAGCACTTGCGACAAATATCGCGTTCAATGCCGCATATGACTATAAGTTTGAATTGGATGAGAACGACGGAAGAAGAGTTACAAATGGGGCAGTTGTTGGCTTTTTTTCATTAGAAATGTCGGGCGAACAGCTAGCGGCACGCATACTTTCGGAGCAAGCACAGATTGCTTCAGACAAAATGCGCCGAGGGACTTTAAGCAATATTGAATTTGATAAACTCGTAGTTGCATCACAACAGTTACACCAACTTCCTATATTTATTGACGACACACCAGCGCTTTCTGTATCTGCTTTGAGAACCAGGGCGCGCCGTTTGAAACGAAATGAGGGACTTGGACTCGTAATTGTCGACTATCTTCAATTAATGGAAGGGACTTCTAGAAACGATAACCGTGTTCAAGAAATCAGCGAAATCACAAGAGGCCTCAAGACACTGGCTAAAGAGTTAGATGTGCCGGTACTAGCTCTATCTCAATTATCTAGAGCTGTTGAACAAAGAGAAGATAAAAGGCCTCAATTATCTGATCTTCGTGAATCAGGTACTATTGAACAGGATGCTGACGTAGTTAGCTTTATATTCCGACAAGCATACTATGATGAGAGAAGCGAGCCCGTTCAACGCTCAGAGGAATCACCTGAAAAATTTGCTGCTCGTCATGCAGAATGGGTGGAGCGGAGCGAACAAAACCGTTTTATTGCTGAGTTAATTATTGGTAAGCAGCGGCACGGGCCAACTGGCACCACTAAACTTCATTTCAACGGAACGTACACGCGTTTTGGAGACTTAGATACTCAGCACACATAATCAAAGTCCGAACTCGTAGGTAGAAGCAAAGTATTAATCTGAAAATGCAAATAGCAAGTATAAAGAAAAATGAAAATCGGGCATTTTTTTAATAAATTGCAACAACCAAACAAATATGGCCTTTCTTTTTAATTATTGTACCTATAAATAAGTAATTAAGGAAGAAAGGCTTCAAAATGGGCAACTCCGCAAATACAGGGGCTAGTCTGAATATTGATTTGGCTGCATTAGAAAGTAATTATCGTACTTTAGCTGATAAACTGTCATCTGCCGAGTTAGCATCAGTAGTCAAAGCCAATGCTTATGGGCTTGGCATAAAGGAGATAGCTACTACGTTATCACGCATCGGCTGTACGAAATACTTCGTCGCTACATTACACGAAGGTATTGAACTAAGACAAATTTTACCAAATGCAAAAATTTATATTTTACATGGTGTTTCGACTAGAACGGCCGATGAGTTAATCGCCAATTCATTAATCCCGATCCTTAATAATCTAAACCAAATAAGGATTTGGCAACGTTACGCTAATCATGCAGCTGCTATCCATATTGATACTGGAATGACACGACTTGGCCTGACACCAGAGGAATGCTCCAAAATCCAATCCTTATCTTCATATAATATTGATCTTGTAATGAGCCATCTTTCTTGCGCGGAAGACAAAACTCATCCAAAAAACATACAACAAGCATCTTTATTTGAAAAAGTCCGCAAAACTATACCGGCAAAGTGTGCTAGCTTAGCCGCAAGTTCCGGTATTTTTTTGGGCCCAGATTATCACTTCGACCTGTGCAGGGCGGGGATATCACTTTACGGAATAAATCCAACACCATTAAACAAAAACTCACTTGCGCAAGTTGTGAATCTTAAAGCAAAAATCATCCAAATCCGCTACGTTGACACCATTCAGACCGTTGGCTATGGTGCAACACATCGGATTGAAAAGCCAACAAAAATTGCCACTCTCGAGATTGGATATGCCGACGGGTACATGCGAAGCTTAGGGAACACGGGCATCGCTTTTATTGAAAACTATGAAGTACCAGTCGTGGGAAGAGTATCTATGGATTTAACTACAGTGGATGTTACAAATGTTCCAGATTCCGTAATTACAGAAAAAACCACGGTTGATCTAATAGGTCCCCACAATCCAATCGATCAAATAGCCAAACAAGCCGGTACAATTAGCTATGAACTTTTGGCCGGCTTAGGTAATCGTATTGAGCGCATTTATCAGTCTGGTAAGGGATAGTATCTAATGAAATCTTTTCAATCTATTGGGAATTAAGAATATTTGGGCTAACCCTGCAGGAAAATTAATGTCACCAAACCATATAGAAAATCGATTTATCCTTGGTAAAACTGACGAACCAATTTAACATAAAGCGCGAACCAAGCTAACGGAAGAGTAATGGCAAAATCTAACCTATTTTATGTTTGCCAAGAATGCGGCTTCAGCCAAGTTAAATGGGCGGGACAATGTGGTTCTTGTGGTAAATGGAATTCGATCGTCGAAGAAGCAAACAATAACTCGACACCCAAGGGCCTATCAAGGGATCCAGGATTTAAAATTGATTTTGTTGATCTCAAAGGCAAAGATGAAACTCTTCCCCGAATGTTTTCGAAAATTCCAGAATTTGATGTGGTCTGTGGGGGCGGAATGGTGCCTGGATCTGCAATCCTAGTTGGTGGCGACCCAGGGATTGGCAAATCAACTATTCTATTACAGGTTTGTGTTGCTCTTTCGCGCAATCCAGACGCACGTTGCGTTTATATCTCCGGCGAAGAATCTATTTCCCAAGTTCGTATGCGGGCAAAACGTTTAGGTCTTGAAAATGGAAAAGTAGAGCTCGCATCAGCCACTAGCGTCCGCGATATAATAACCTCCATGAATGAAAAAAACCCACCAACGGTTGTAGTAGCGGATTCAATACAAACTCTATTTGTAGATAATTTAGATGCGGCACCTGGAACTGTTACACAAGTCCGCACCTCAGCTCAAGAACTGATACACCTAGCAAAACGTCTGGGCTTCACTTTATTTTTGGTTGGACACGTGACAAAAGAGGGTAATATCGCGGGCCCTAAAATACTTGAACATATGGTTGATTGCGTACTTTATTTTGAAGGCGAGCGGAGCCACCAATTCCGCATCCTGCGAGCAGTAAAAAATCGTTTTGGCCCGGCCAATGAAATTGGTGTTTTTGAAATGACTGATACTGGTTTATCACAAGTAAAAAATCCATCCGCAATATTCATAACTGATCGGGATGATGAGGTCAGCGGTACAAGTATTTTTGCCGGCATGGAGGGAACTCGACCAATGTTATTGGAAATCCAAGCATTAACTGCGCCAACCGCATTTAGCACACCCCGGCGAGCAGTGGTCGGTTGGGATTCCAACCGCTTATCTATGGTGATAGCAGTCCTAGAAACAAAGTGTGGCCTCACTATCAACAACCACGATATTTATCTAAATGTGGCAGGTGGATTACGCATCAACGAACCTGCTGCCGACTTAGCAGTTGCAGCTGCTTTGGTTTCATCTATGACGGATGTTCCTGTTCCTGCGGAAACCATTATTTTTGGCGAAATAGGCCTTTCTGGCGAAGTCCGACAGGTTAGCCAGAGTAAATCCCGTCTAAAAGAGGCTGAAAAACTTGGCTTTAACAAAGCTATAACCCCTAAGGTAAATCTAAGCTCAGGTTCAACAAAAAAAGAATACTCGTCCAATTTAAACGTCATTGGAATAAGTAATTTGGAACAGCTACTAAACTATATCCGTGTTGAAAGTGAAAAAAGTTATTCTGAAAATCAACCTTTAACAAAAGTTAAGATCTAAATATATATGGAAAACTTACCCATAAATATACTTGATGTGGGAGTAATTATATTATTGCTCCTAGGTGCTATAACCGGATTAATACTAGGTTTTATCCGGGGGGGGCTTTTTGTAATATCTTGGTTGGGAGCAGCTATTTCTACTTTCTTTTTATTTCCCTTTGTAAAACCATATTCACGCCAATATATAGAACACAATTTCTTTGCCGATATTATT
>CAZXGI010000001.1:13299-16110 GCA_964639965.1 uncultured Rhodospirillaceae bacterium | reverse complement strand
TAAAATCCAAAACATCCAAAACCCGTAAGTTGATTGAAAAAGAAGCTTATGACCGACTCATTCGTCCACACAACAAAAAATCAATCACCCAAGAGCGAAGCGGATATGATATAAACGAAAGACGTGGGATTGAAAATTTACTTGATAGGACCCAGTAAAATCAACAAATGAGAAAGAGCAAAATAATATTAGGTGAAGAAGATAGGCTAAGAGAAGAATGTGGGGTGTTCGGGGTATTTGGTCACCCGGATGCAGCTGCAATTACAGCTTTAGGCTTGCATGCATTGCAACACCGTGGCCAAGAGGCAGCCGGCATTGTAAGTTTCGATGGCAAACATTTTCATGCTGAACGTCGATTGGGGCTTGTTAGTGAACATTTCACAAAAAGTAATGTCCTCAATAAACTTTCAGGTAATGCTGCGGTTGGCCACGTTCGCTATTCTACTACAGGCGATACTGTACTGCGTAATGTACAACCTCTTTTTGCAGATTTGGCGGGTGGGGGGTTTGCAATTGCACATAACGGAAATCTCACAAATGCACTTTGTTTGCGCAGTGATCTTGTCAGTCAAGGGTCTATTTTTCAATCGACATCAGATACTGAAACAATTCTTCAGCTAGTCGCAAGATCCCAGCGTATTGGTACACTTTCACGATTTATTGATGCACTTTTTCAAATTGAAGGAGCATATGCGCTAGTAGTAATGACCAATAAAAAGCTTATTGGTGTACGTGACCCCCTCGGCATACGCCCACTTGTTTTAGGCCAATTAGAAGGTCACTTTATTCTAGCTTCTGAAACCTGCGCTCTCGATATTATTGGAGCTACTTTCATTCGCGAAATAGAAAATGGCGAGATAGTAATTATCACAGAAGACGGGCTTGAAAGTATCAAACCTTTTTCACCAGTAAAAGCAAGGCCATGTATTTTTGAATATATTTATTTCGCACGTCCAGATAGTATAGTTGGTGGACTTAGTGTTTATGAATGTCGCAAAGCGTTTGGCACTCAATTAGCCATTGAGTCCCGTGTTAATGCAGATGTAGTTGTTCCAGTTCCAGATTCAGGGGTACCAGCTGCAATAGGTTTTGCTGAGGAAGCTTCAATCCCGTTTGAGCTTGGTATTATCCGTAATCATTATGTTGGACGTACATTTATTGAACCGAGCGATACAATCCGACATTTGGGGGTTAAGTTAAAACATAACGCTAATCGTATTTTAGTTACCGGTAAAAGAGTAATATTGGTTGACGACTCGATAGTGCGCGGAACAACGTCTGTAAAAATAGTTCAAATGATGCGAGATGCTGGTGCCGCGGAAGTACATATGCGTGTAGGGTCCCCTCCCATTACGCATCCTGATTATTACGGTATTGACACCCCCCACCAAAAACAATTACTCGCGGCAAATAACTCTCTCAGTGAGATGTGTTCTTATATTGGCGCTGATAGTTTGGCTTTTCTTAGCGTAGACGGCTTATATAAGGCAATGGGTCATGAAAAAGGACGCAATGCTGCTAATCCAGCCTATACTGATCACTGCTTTACAGGTGAGTATCCTACTCAACTCAGAGATCAAAAAAATGATGTTCACATGCAACAACTATCCCTCCTGTCAGAACCGGTCTAAAGTATGGAATTAGGTGATTAGATGTTGCCGGAAAACACTGCAAGAAAATTAGAGAACCGTGTAGCTGTTATTACAGGCGCTTCACGTGGAATTGGAGCTGCTACAGCAAAACTTTTTGCGAAAGAAGGCGCTCATGTGATTTTGATTGCCAGAACCGCAGGAGGACTTGAGGAAATTGACGATGAAATTCGGACCAACGGGGGGAAAGCTACACTTGCTCCTTTGGATTTAACAGATTTTAACAAAATAGATGAAATAGGCTCAACTATTTTTCAACGCTTTGGTAAGTTAGATATTTTTGTTGCAAATGCTGGGCTCCTTGGGACAATTGGACCAATCAACCACATTGACCCAAAAATTTGGGAACAGACGTTCGCTGTTAACGTAACCGCTAACTGGAGATTAATCCGCAGCCTAGATCCTGTTTTAAGGTTATCAGATTCTGGACGTGCTATATTTTTAACATCTGGCGCTACTAAATATCATCGCGCCTTCTGGGGTCTTTACGCAACCAGCAAAGCGGCTCTCGAAATGATGATAAGCTCCTACGCAAAAGAAATTGAGAAAACAAACATGACAGCTAATTTATTTGACCCAGGGAAAACTCGAACCAAAATGAGGGCTGAAGCATATCCTGGTGAAGACCCAAAAACAATTAAACAACCCGAAGTCGTGGCAAAACAACTCGTTAATTTAGTTTTACCAACGTGTAAATTAAATGGTGAGATTATAAGAGCAGACGAACCCTAACCAATTGATAAAAAGGGATTTGATGGATGAAAGAATGTAGTAAGTCAATAATGAGACGGATGCATGAACCCAATTTTTCTAACCGTTACTTTGTAGGACATGGCTTAGATATAGGAGGAGGTCCCGATCCGCTGGGCCTTTATATCGAACTCTTCCCTCGTATGCTTGGTGTTAAGGCGTGGGACAAAGAAGATGGCGACGCCCAATTACTTGAAAGCATTGATGATGCAGAATTTAACTTTATTCACTCTAGCCACTGCCTGGAACACCTTGAAGACCCAAAAGTTAGTTTACGTAATTGGTTTCGCGTTCTAAAACCGGGAGGACATCTAGTCGTTACTGTTCCTGACGAAGATATGTACGAACAAGGGCAATTCCCAAGCACTTGGAATGGTGATCATAAATTTACATTTACTATTTTCAAATCAAA
>CAZXGI010000001.1:0-13199 GCA_964639965.1 uncultured Rhodospirillaceae bacterium | reverse complement strand
AGTAAAATGGAAGCATTTCTTTTAACTGGCTATCAATTAGACTAATCTACAATTATATCAGAATTAATAGCTATCATGTATCGAAGTTTAAAAAATTCAGGGATAAAGATCCTGAATAATAAAAATAGGGTTATCTAATAAGACCTCCTCTTCCAGAAGAATGGTCTACCGTTTTATTCTGTTGACCAAAAGGTTGTGAAGTTTCAAAACAATTCACATCGCCCAACGAGTTATAACAATAGATTTCCTCAGGTTCTGATAAATCATCTTCCTCACAAAAATTCTGGCCAATTTGGCGCCTAACCGTTGAACAGTTCTTTCCTGACGTATAAGAAACGAGATGATCTGAAATCGTTTTTCCAGTTGTCATCAAAGCCATTCCATCAGCCGCGACCATTCCTTGCATATTTATAGGGGCAACAGAAGCAAAAGAACAACCACCAGCTAAAATAGATAAAATGAGTGCAATATTTAAACGCAATTACCTATTCTCCGATAATTTTTAATATGAAATATATTTTATCATTTTCAGGCTTAAAAAAAAATTAATAGAAAATATTAGAATCAACATTTATAAAATTATGTTACCTAATTATTTTCCTGATAAAGAGTTTTGTAATTACCTATGAAAACTAAATCAGCTTATAATTATGGCAATTAATTATTTGCTTAAATAGTTTGTTTAAAAACCTATAATCATAATATAAATAGAAACTATTCACTATTTTCTTAACTACAACTAAATGTAAAAATTAAATTTAATGAAATACATTTAACTCATTTAATTTTACAGAAAGCTTGAATTTAGACAAGTATTGATTCCGAACGCTTTCCGAGATATATGGCGTTTAAAAAATGATGAACAACGCTTGAGTGTGACTTTTCCTTTGAGGGTAGGTATAAAAATGGCAAATCGCAATTTAGAACAAGATAACTTATTCAAAGAAATTGATGAAGACCTTCGTCAGCAAAAATACGCCGACCTCTGGAAAAAATATGGAAAAATTATAATTGGTGCGTTGGTCTCCATGGTTCTGGTCGTCGCTTCAATAAAAATTTGGGAATCATACGACCTAAACCGAAGATCAATGAACAGTAATTCATTATCATCAGCACTGAATTCAATAGAAAAAGACAAACACAAAGATGCCATTGCTGTTTTAGATGATCTTATTAAAAACGGCGGCGCTGGGTACTCCGTGTTAGCTCAATTTAATCAAGCTGCAGTTTTTTTAAAAAAAGGTGAAAAAAAGAATGCCATGACTGCCTACAATTCAATTTCTGAAAATAACAATATTGAGAAAAATTTTCGCGATATAGCTTTAATCATGGCGGCTCAAATTGGTCTCGAACAAGGGGTTCCAAGCGTATACCAAAAAAAACTTTCTACACTGATTGAAGCTGGGAATGCTTGGCGGCATAGCGCCAAGGAATTATCTGCTTTATTTGCACAAAAATCAGGTGACAAAACAAAGGCAAATAATTTATATAAAGAGTTATCAGATGATATAACAGCTCCATCAGGCATTAGATCACGTGCAGCAGAAATGGCCGCAATACTTAGCAATCAAAACTAGATAATTAGCAATTTTTACTCTCTGGAAACATAAAATGGCGTTTAAGATTCGAATTAGTGTTTACGGCTCTTCACTAAACGTTATTACCCTTCTTATGATAGTTGTGGCGTTACTAGGCTGTGATACAATAAAAGAAACTTTTGAAGACACTTATTTTGGAACCGTGAATTCAAAACGATTGCCGGGTAAGCGAATTTCTATTTTATTGCAACAACGATCAATAGAACCGGACACAAGCACGCGTGGACATAAAATTATCCTTCCAGCTCCAAAATATAACCTAGAATGGCCACAAGCTGGAGGCTATGCCAGTCATGCAATGCAACATTTAAGGCTCGGTAAAACTCTAAAGAAAAAATGGGATATTAGCATTGGCAGCGGGTCTAGCGGTGGTGAACGCCTTATGGCTCAACCTATAATTGTACAAAATCACCTTTTTACAATGGACTCAGAAACCGTAATAAATGCCTACAACATAAAAAACGGAGAAAAAATCTGGAGCACTGATATAACCCCAGAAAATGAGGAAGACAACCATATTAATGGAGGACTAGCCTCTGCAAATGGCATGATTTACGCATCAACAGGCTTTGGCCAAGTGATAGCTTTAGCAGCAAAATCAGGCAAGATTCTTTGGCGTCGAGATGTTGGAATACCTTTTAGAACAGCTCCAACTGCAAGTAATAATCGAATTTTTGCCATTACCGTAACCAACAAGCTATATGCACTTAACAGGCGAACAGGTGCTATTTTGTGGACTCACGCAGGTATTGAAGAAACCACGAATCTACTAGGCGGGGGTAGCCCAGCAATCCATAATGGTGTCGTTGTAGTACCTTATTCGTCAGGCGAGTTAGTTGCCTTAAAGGAACAAAATGGTCAGGAACTTTGGAATGAATCTTTAGCTGGAAGCCGAAGCGGTTTAGGTTCTACAAAACTATCAAGCATACGCGCCAATCCAATAATTGATCGTGATATCGTTTTTGCGGTTAGCAATAATGGCCAACTTACTGCTATTCACCTACGTAATGGTCGGCAATTATGGGAGCGGAATATTGGTGGTATAGAGAGCCCTTGGATTGTTGGTAACTATTTATTTTTAATTTCTAACAATACAGATTTAATTGCCATAGGCAGAGAGGATGGCCGTATATACTGGGTAACAGCGCTTCCCGAATGGAAGCGTCCCAAAAGACGAAAAGGTAAAATAACCTGGACGGGGCCAGTATTAGGGAGCGATCGCTTAATTGTAGCAGGTTCAAATGGGGAAGCATTGTCAATTTCACCATATTCGGGAAAAATATTGAGCAAAGTAAAGATGCCCGACGGAGTAACGATTAGTCCTATCATAGCTCAAGGTACATTAATATTTTTGTCCGATGATGCAGAACTAGTCTCTTACCAATAATTTTTGTAAAGAGTATATTTTACTATGAGCATAACATTAGCAATTCTTGGCAGACCTAATGTTGGAAAGTCTACTTTGTTCAATCGATTAGCTGGTAAAAAATTGGCTATCGTAAACGATACCCCTGGTGTTACTCGAGACCGCCACGTAGCCTCAGGTCAGATTGGAGACCTAAGTATAAACATTGTCGATACTGCTGGATTTGAAGATGTACGTGATGAAAGTTTAGAAGCCAAAATGCGTCGACAGACCGACCAAGCGATAAAAAATTCAGATATAGCTCTTTTTCTCATTGATTCCCGCACAGGCATTATGCCAATGGATAAGTTTGTTGCAAACTGGGTTAGAACACAAAATATCCCAGTAATTTTGGTAGCAAATAAATGTGAAGGAAAAGCCGCCGAACTTGGTTTATATGAATCATTCAAACTTGGCCTAGGTGATCCGGTGCCCATTTCTGCAGAACATGGCGAGGGCTTGGCAGACTTGTATAAAGCACTACTAATACAAATAGATAAAAACGAATTTAATGAATACTCTCTAATTAACAATAACAAATCCAGTGATCGTGAAATATCAAAAGACGATTCAGCAGAGGTAATACAGATGGCAATTGTGGGTCGACCAAATGTTGGCAAATCAACTTTGGTAAATTCCATTGTCGGCGAAGATAGAGTCTTAACAGGATCAGAATCTGGGATTACCAGGGACTCTATATCTGTCGAATGGGAACATGATAAGAGGCGCATAAAACTTATTGACACAGCAGGTATTCGAAAAAGATCAAAGATACGAGATAAAGTCGAAAGTTTATCAACGAAAGATTCCTTCCGCACTATACACTATGCTCAAATAGTTGTTCTGGTACTTGATGGCAACTTAATGGCCGAGAAACAAGATCTTACAATAGCACGACAAGTAATTGAAGAGGGACGTATCCTCATAATTGCCGTTAATAAATGGGACTTAGTAAAGAACAGAGCACAAGCGATAAAAAGCTTAGATGATCGATTAAAAAACTCATTCCCACAGGCTCGTGGTATTCCAATCATCCAACTCTCAGCCCTTACTGGCCAAAATATTAATCATCTGCTACCAACAGCTTTTAAAATCTTCAAAATCTGGAATCAACGTATTTCGACCGGAAAACTCAATCAGTGGCTACTGACAATGACTGAACGTCATCCCCCTCCAATAAAAAGCGGTAGACGCATACGCATACGCTATATTACACAAGCTAAAACACGCCCCCCCACTTTTATAATTTTCTCAAGCAAAGGCGACGA
This sequence comes from uncultured Rhodospirillaceae bacterium, assembly GCA_964639965.1. GTDB lineage: Bacteria > Pseudomonadota > Alphaproteobacteria > Rhodospirillales > UBA2165 > TMED23. The sequence goes on along the minus strand of CAZXGI010000001.1, from coordinate 8,928 downwards.
ACTGCCAGAAACGTATAAGCGATATTTAGTGAATGGCCTGCGAGAAGACTTTGACTTCCCCGGCGTACCAATTCGAATTTTATCTCGTAAAAACAATAACCCTTACGTCAATTAACTATTTTCGGCATAACCAATAAATATTTAAGCTCCGTATCGTCAAAGTTCAATCACAGGAGTGAATTTATCAAGAATTAATCTTAGTTACCATAAATAATCTAATGATTAAAATATTCAGAACCCTCAGCCTCCAAAATATTTACCAATTCTTTAAAACTATTAAGATTATGAATTTTCCTAAAATCATCAACATAGGGCAACATAACCCTAATGCCTGTGGATTTAGGCTCAAAGCCCTCATACCGAAGCAACGGATTTAACCAAATCAAGCGACGACAAGATTTGTTAAGCCTTTCCATTTGATTAGCGAGACCGTCACCCTCATCTCGATCTAAACCATCCGAAATTAAAATGACAATAGCCCCTTGAGTAAGAACCCTACGAGACCATAACTTATTAAATTCACTAAGACATTGACCAATGCGAGTCCCACCTGACCAATCAGTTGCGGCCGCCCCTACTTTTTCAAGAGCCTCGTCAACGTCCTTATGTCGCAAATGACGAGTGACGTTTGTCAAACCAGTGCCAAATAAAAACGTATGAACTCGACCTCGATCATTTGTTAAGGTATGCATGAAATGCAATAACATTCGGGAGTAGCGTTCCATTGACCCGGAAATATCACAAATAGCAACCAAGGGTGGCCTGCGCATACGGTGTTGACATTTTATCAAAGGGATAAAATCAGAACCTGAACGCAATGCTGACCGCATAGTGCGCCGCATATCAATATTTGATCCTTTATTTGAAGCTTTAAACCGGCGGGTAGGCAAATAATTGATCGGCAATTTCATACGATGCACTGCTGAAATAGCAACTTGAATTTCTTCAGTAGACATTTTTTCGAAATCTTTTTCAGCTAATATTTCAGTTGGGCTCCAAGTTAGAGATGCATCTAATTCTACTTCAGTTTTTTCATCCACATCAGATTGGCTACTATTTCCATATGATAAGGCCTCAACCACGCGCCTCAGTGTATCGTTTGCTCTCTTCAAACCAGTTTTCTGATCAGGTGTTTCCGGTAAAAGCAGTTGTAACATGCGTTCCAAAATCTCTGGATTACGCCAAAATATGTGAAATGCCTGGTCAAATATTTCTCTCTGTGCAAGATGTTTAACAAATACTGCATGCAGAGCCCAATAAAAATCATTTCTATCAGCTAAACCAATTAGTGTAACAGCGCTCAGACTATCCAAAACTTGACCAGGACCAATAGGTAACCCAGCCCGTCTTAAAACTCGAGCAAAATGCATTATATTCTCACTCAAAGTCTTGCCAAGTTCATTATTCGAATTCAAATGTGAATCACTCATTTGGTTTAACTTACATATATTCAAGATTGCCTAACCTATGGATTTGTACTTTTTATTTCTATTTTAACCTCATTCAAAATACGACCAGCCTCGCTCCCTTGAATTTTTTTAATATCATCCTGATACTTTAATATAGTCCCCAACGTATCATTCAATAGTTCTGGATCAAGTGAGGAACAATCCAATTCTGTCAGTGCATGCACCCAATCAATTGTTTCGGCTATACCTGGTGCCTTAAACAAATCAATTTCACGCAATTTTTGAACAAAACTGACAACCTCTTTTGACAGGACCTCTGCAGCTGCAGGAGCTTTCAATTGTAAAATTTTTAGCTCCCTCGCAGTGCTTGGATAATCAAGCCAATGATAGAAACAGCGTCGTTTTAAAGCATCATGAATTTCACGGGTGCGGTTAGAAGTGATAATGACAAAAGGCGGTTGTGAGGCCTTTATGGTTCCAAGTTCAGGTATCGTAATTTGATAATCAGAAAGAACTTCTAATAAATAAGCTTCAAAAGGCTCATCAGTTCGATCCAACTCATCTATAAGTAAAACAGGAGGACCACTTTCACTCTGCTCCAAAGCTTGCAATAAGGGTCGTTTTATTAAAAAGGAATTAGAAAAAATATTCGATTCTAAAGACTTGCGATTCTTTTCATTAAAAGTCTCAGCCATCCGTATTTCGATCATCTGCCTCGCATAATTCCACTCATACACGGCAGTCGTCACATCAAGCCCTTCATAGCATTGTAATCGCAAGAGTTTGCGACCAAGAATTTCTGATAAAACTTTTGCAATTTCAGTCTTGCCGACACCGGCTTCCCCTTCCAGAAACAGTGGCTTATTGAGCTTGATTGAGAGAAATAGTGCAGTTGCAAGGCTGCGGTTAGCTAGGTAATCACCTTTTCTTAATAGATTTACAGTCGAATCAATATCTTCCGGCAAAGAGGCCATTATAAATTCCTACAACGTGAATAAATATAGTTAGTTCGATTTATAAAGAAAATTATATTTTTATCGCATTCATCTCGCTACATATCCCTCTCGAAAGGGCCCAACACTGACCCCCAGTTCCAATCTCCATTCAGTCCTTTTTAATAGAGTTGATAAAAGGCTGCAACCACGCGTTTAATATTAAAAGAATCATATTCAACGGATAATCAACAGCTTTATTATTGTCGAGTATCAGATAATCACTTTGAGTAATATGGTAAAAACAATATTGATCTACATACTATTTAACGTGGAACTATTAAAGCGACTCAAGTCAATGCAACCCCAGAAATCAACGAACAATTTCGCTTGAATTTTTACTCAAATAGGTCAAAAGCAATCAAAAACTAAGGGATATTGCCTTAACAACATGAGGTATTGTACTAACTTTTTTAGCTATTTTCTCAGAAACTGGCTCATCGATTTCGATAAGAGCAATTGCATCACCACCCTCTTTATTCCTTCCGAGATTAAAAGTAGCAATATTTATGTTGTCCTCACCGAGGACTGTTCCAAGTGCCCCGATAAAACCTGGCTTATCCTCGTTCGTAATATAGAGCATATTTGGGCCCAATTCTGCGTCTATAGTTATACCTTTAATCTCAACAATACGTGGCTTGTCTCCCGCAAACAATGTACCAGATAAAGCTCGCGTCTGGGTCTCAGTCGTAACTGTCAAAGTTATTTTAGTTTGATATTCATCCAAAACATCACAAGTAATCTCAGATATCTCAATATTACGCTCTTTAGCAACACTAGGTGCTGAAACCATGTTGACGGATTCCAAAAGTGGAGACAATAGACCTTTTAATACTACAGCGGTCAACGGCTTTGTGTTCAAATCCGCAGCTTGACCACAATACTCAATTTGTACTTTTTTTATCGCCGTTTCTGTTACCTGTCCTGCAAAACTACCTAATTGCTCTGCCAACTTTAAATAGGGGGTGAGTTTAGTTGCATCTTCCGCACTAACAGATGGCATATTAATTGAATTGACAACCGTCCCATCCAACAAATAATCCGAAATTTGTTCTGCCACTTGAATTGCAACATTAACTTGGGCTTCATCTGTGGACGCACCTAAATGGGGAGTCACTATAACCTCGTCAATTCCAAAAAGAATATTTTCTCGTGCTGGCTCAACTTCAAAAACGTCAATACCTGCCCCTGCAACTGTCCCCATTTCAATCGCCGATTTAAGGTCCTTCTCGACAATTAGCCCCCCCCGAGCACAGTTAACTATCCTAACCCCGCGTTTCATTTTTGCAAATGACTCGGCATTGATAATACCCCTTGTAGCATCAGTCATAGGCGTGTGGAGAGAAATAAAATCTGCACGCGGAAACAATTGATCCAATTCAACTTTTTCCACCCCTATGTCATTAGCTCGCTCTTCTGATAAATAAGGATCGTAAGCAATAACTTTCATCTTTAAACCGAGCGCTCTATCGGCCACGATAGTACCAATATTTCCACACCCAATTATGCCAAGTGTTTTTGCCGTCAACTCAACTCCCATAAAATTTGCCTTTTCCCAATTCCCCGAATGAGTTGAGGCATTAGCTAGCGGAATATCACGAGCTAACGAAAAAATCATGGCTATCGTATGCTCTGCCGTAGTAATTGAATTACCAAAAGGTGTATTCATAACTACAATTCCTTTAGACGAAGCCGCGGATATATCAATATTATCAACACCGATACCTGCTCGGCCAATAACCTTTAAGTTATCTGCCGCTGAAACGATTTCGGAATTCACCTGAGTAGATGATCGAACGGCTAGACCATCATATTTTCCAATACAACGTTTTAAATCTTCTGGTAACATGCCGGTAATAAAATCGACCTCCAAACCGCGCTCTTTAAATATAACCTCAGCTCGCGAACTCATTTCATCTGCAATTAAAACCTTTGGCATCGGTTTTCTCCTAAATCCAATATAAAACCACAAATTTTATGCGAGATATTCCTTCGCAACTTTTTCAATCGCCCAGTCGATCCATGGCGTCAGAGCTTTAATATCATCAACATCAATCGTGGCCCCCGACCAAATACGCAGACCCGGGGGCGCATCGCGATAAGAACCTATATCATAAGCAACGCCTTCTTTTTCAAGCAATACAACAATCTTTCTTGCTGCTTCTTCTTTGTTTTCCTTGCTTAAATTAACAAACCAGTCGCCAACAATCTTCATGCACACAGATGTACAAGATCGAGTCTCGGGATCTTCGGCCAAAAAATCTATATTCTCAGAATTCTCAATCCACTGTTCAATTTCCATGAGATTTTCTTCACACCGCTTAATTAACGTTTTAAGGCCTCCAATTCTAATTGCCCAATTTAGACCATCTAACGCATCCTCAATACAAAGCATTGACGGAGTATTAATTGTAGCCCCGTTAAATATAGATTCATTTAACCTACCTCCAACCGTAAGCCTAAAAATTTTAGGTAAAGGCCATGGAGGTGTATAACTCTTGAGACGCTCCACTGCTCTAGGGCTTAGTACCAGCACTCCGTGCTGTGCTTCTCCTCCCATTACTTTTTGCCATGAATAGGTAGTAACATCGAGCTTATCCCATGCTAAATTCATGGCAAATACTGCTGAAGTCGCATCACAAAACGTTAATCCTCTTCGATCCTCAGATATCCAGTCAGCATTCGGCACTCGAACACCCGACGTCGTTCCATTCCACGTAAAAACAACATCGCGAGCAAAATCAACGTCGCCTAAATTAGGTAAATTACCATAATCAGCTTTAAGCTCTCTCACATCATTTAACTTGAGTTGATTTTTAACATCGCCAACCCAACCTTTGCCAAAACTTTCCCATTGCAGCATATCGACGCCACGCTCACCCAACATGGACCATAGGGCCATCTCAACAGCACCAGTATCCGAGCCAGCTACAATAGCAATTTTATAATCATCCGGTATCTCTAAAACCAGGCGTGTCTTGTCTATCACTTCTAGAATTCTTTTTTTACCGGCTGATGATCTATGAGACCTGCCTACTAATGCATGACCCAAAACTTCAGGTGTCCATCCTGGCCGCTTAGCACAAGGCCCAGAAGAAAAATTGCAATTACGAGGGCGATTGCTTGGTTTATTAACATTTAACATTAAGTTTTCTCCTATCCTTACAGATAGGCTTACTACCCGTTGGGAGGTAATGGCCCGGCGCCGGTTTTAAAGAATTTTTTATTAATGTCAATTAGTTTTGATGGTATTATACTAAGCGCGATTGATCCCAGTTTATTTCCAAATATTTTAGATTATCAGACATTAAATTAGGGTCTCATAAAGCGTCCACTAATTCTTTGCCCAAATCTATAATCTTTACACTGCCACCCATACCAGGTGTTTTCCAAGACCCATATTCGGGAACTTTTTCAACTGCAATTTAGAAAATATCCGGTGCAGCAGTTGTTTCACCAAAGCGCTCTAGCATCATTGCTCCAGAACAAATTTGTCCTATAGGGTTAGCAATATTTTTGGCCGAAAATCCAGGATGTAAAAAATATTAATCTCAACGTTAATATCTAATTGATACTTGTTATCTACTAAGAAGTACTATTTTAAGACCTATTGCAGGTGTGGGAATGATTTAGAGGTCCATGCCCCCGGCCATAAGCCGGAGCAGTGCGGATGGCTTCCTGAACATAATTTATGGCCCGCTCGACAGAGTTACTCAACGTCAGACCTTGTGCTATCCCTACCGCTAAAGCAGAAGAAAGAGTACAACCAGTACCATGAGTATGAACGGTATTAATGCGAGTACTTTTATAGATATTTCGAACTTTCTTTTTTTCCATCAAAAGGTCGACGATTTCTTGGCCACCACGATGTCCCCCTTTTAACAAAATTGCACGTGGTCCCATCATTGAAAGAGCTAGAGCAAGATCTTCTGCTTTTTCAACTCCAGGGGCATTCATCTCAGCCAAAGTTTCTGCTTCGGGTATATTAGGTGTAAGAACTAATGCCTGTGGCATAATTAAGGTTTTGAGCGAATCCACCGCCTCCTCAGAAAGCAATGAAGCTCCTCCCTTAGCTACCATTACCGGATCTACAATTTTTGGCACGTCCGGTGCTTCCTCAGCTAAAGTATCAGCAACAACTTCGACAATTTCCGGATGACTTAACATACCGATTTTTATAGTGTCGGCACCTATATCACTCAGCACGACTTTTATTTGTTCAGCAATAAACTTAGCTGGTAAATTGTATATTTCAGATACCCCTTGAGTGTTTTGTGCCGTTAGAGCAGTTATCGCTGTCATCGCAAAACCGCCTAACGCTGTTACAGTTTTAATATCGGCTTGAATACCTGCGCCTCCGCCTGAATCTGATCCTGCGATAATAAGAACTCTTCCATGCAATTTTTTAGTTCTCCTAGCTACTTTTATATTACCACTAATTCAACTGCAGCTATTTATGGAAAGATAATTAGTATACAAACACATGGCAATTCAGAAATTAAAATTAACAAGGATAAGCGATCTAAATTTCCCTATAGATCAACACTTTTTTTAATTTCCATTATAATGTCGTCGACAATTTTCTTGATTGTAGCGTAATCATCGCCTTCAGCCATTATGCGAACCAATGGTTCTGTTCCTGAGATACGCACAAGAACACGCCCCTTATCTCCTAAAATATTTTCGCCCGCTGCGATCGCCTCTTTAACACCGTCGGTTTTCCACTCCATTGATTTCTCAATTTTAATACTTTTTATCAATTGGGGAACCGGTTCAAATACTTTACAAACCTCACTAACAGGCCGTTGAACTTTTTGTATAACAGCCAAAACCTGTAAAACTGCAATCAAACCATCTCCGGTTGTACTATAATCAGATAAAACAATATGCCCGGATTGTTCGCCACCTAGATTAAAATTATTCTCACGCATTTGTTCCATTACATAACGGTCACCCACATCAGTTCTAACTAATGCCAAATTTAAATTTTTGATAAATCTTTCAAACCCGAGATTAGACATTACTGTAGCCACGACGCCACCGGTCAACCTCCCTTCTCTAGACCAAGAATCAGCAATTAGTCCCATTATTTGATCGCCATCTACAATCTTACCCAGCTCATCAGAAATCACAACGCGATCAGCGTCACCATCAAGAGCAATACCTATATCTGCCCCATGCACTGCAACTTGGGCCTGCATGAGTTCTGTCGAAGTGGATCCACAACGCGAATTTATATTATAGCCATCCGGCTCAACACCAAGTTGGACCACTTCAGCACCCAATTCTTTTAAAACGGTTGGAGCTACTTTATAAGCAGCACCGTTAGCACAATCTATTACAACTTTTAAACCATCTAAGGTAAGTCCTCGTGGAAAAGTTTGTTTAACAAATTCAATATATCGACCTTGTGCATCTTCAAGTCTCACCGCCTTTCCAAGCTGCTCTGGCGCAGCAAGTTCACCAGACATTTGGCTCTCGATACGAGTTTCTATTCCAATCTCCGCTGCATCAGATAGTTTGTAACCGTCAGGTCCAAAAAGTTTAATACCATTATCTTGAAAGGGATTATGGGAAGCTGAGATCATAACACCCAAATCTGCTCGGAGGCTCCGGGTTAGCATCGCGACCGCCGGCGTAGGTATCGGCCCAACCAGAATAGGATCCATGCCAGCTGCAACAAATCCTGCTGTAAGCGCGGGTTCAATCAAGTAGCCCGAAAGCCGTGTGTCTTTGCCTATCACAACTCGATGACGATAATTGCCACGAGTAAAATACAACCCAGCAGCCATTCCGACCTTTAGGGCTGTCTCTGCAGTCATCGGTTCTATATTTGCGGTACCACGTATACCATCTGTACCAAAAAGTTTACGATTCATAATTTTTTCTATAATAAACGTATCTATTTTTTACCCAGTAAGTTTTAATGCAAATGGTTATAAGTAGTCACATAACTTTTTATTTCCGTATTTTACGATTCGAATACTTAATAGCAGCCAAAGCATCACGCGTTTCGGAAACATCATGAACTCTAAGAATATCTGCACCGTTGATAACAGATTTAACCGCCACAGCAAGTGATTCGGGCAATCGCCTATTAGCTGGCTTATGCATGCCAAACTTTCGCGAGAGGCCCACCAAAATCGGGCAATCATGTTCAAAGAAGGTATCCAAATTATCGATGAGTTTAAGGTTCTGCTCTCGTGTCTTACCAAAACCAAAACCTGGATCTATAGCAATACGCTCTAGCTCTATCCCAGACTCTCGGCACTTCAAAATCCGGAGCCCTAAATAATCGCTGACTTCAGAAACCAAATCACCATAAAAAGTATCATGTATCATCGTCGCTGGCGTACCTTTCATATGCATAAGAATGATTGAAGCATCACTCTCAGCTGCAACATTTATTGAACCCTGCCCCTCTAGAGCAGTCACATCATTAATAACTGTCGCACCAGCCGCGAGTGCTTTCTCCATTACTTCAGAATGACGAGTGTCCACTGAAATTATTGCTCCAAATTTAGCCA